>NZ_JAOYTK010000005.1:0-207660 GCF_025846885.2 Brucella sp. HL-2
ATCACTGCCCATTGCCGATCATCAAGCCAGAATTCTCCTGCCATGCTCCAAAACTCCCGTTATCAGGAGAGTGAATCATGAAGAAGTAATTTGATCAAATGTTTAATTGGGTTTGGAGCCTAAAGCCGCCATTACCGCCGCCACCGCCAATCGATTGTGCGACAAAGCCAGATGAAGCAAAGCCTTCCGTCAGAATTGTTCCGTTTGAGGTAGCAGTGACCGAACCACCGTTGCCACCGCCAGCACCCGAACCACCAAGCCCGACAATGACCGTGCCAGCGCCGGTGCCCGAACCTGCAATCGAACCGGAAACGTTGAAACCACCATTACCGCCCCCGCCGCCAATCGACTGAGCAACGAAGCCTGAAGAACGATCACCTTGGGTCCAAATATAACCATTGCTGGTAAGTGTTACCGCACCGCCAATCGCGCCTGCGCCACCCCCGCCACCAAGGCCGACGCTAACTGCGCCGCTGCCAATGCCCGAACCGCTGATCGCACCGGATATATTGAAGCCACCATTACCACCGCCGCCGCCAATCGACTGGGCAAGAATAGCTGTAGAGTCATCACCTTCCGTCGTTACGTTACCGTCGATTGTCGCCGTAACCGTGGAACCGTCACCGCCGCTGCCTCCTGATCCGCCTAGTCCGACCGAAACCGAGCCGCTGCCCGCACCAGCCCCTGATACCGAACCTGAAACGGAGAAACCGCCATTACCACCGCCGCCACCAATCGATTGTGCAACCACACCTGCGGAGCGATTACCCTGTGTGCCAACATTCTTGTTGATCTGCGCCGCAACTGTGCCACCAGCACCACCAGCACCCGCTGAACCGCCAAGTCCAACAGAAACACTGCCCGCACCGGCACCTGCACCGGCTGCACCGGCCGCAATCGAGAAGCCGCCATTACCGCCGCCGCCACCAATCGATTGGATAAGAATAGCTCCAGAATCGTCGTTCTCAGTGACAACGACAGCATCGATCTGAGCATTGACCGCGCCGCCGGCACCACCGCCAGCCGCGGAACCGCCTACACCGACATTAACAGCGCCCGCGCCAGCACCGGCACCTGCTGCACCTGCTGCAATCGTGTAGCCGCCATTGCCGCCACCTCCACCCACAGATTGAGCAACGATTGCAGTCGAAAACTGGCCAGTGGTCCGAATGAGATCGCCACCGGCAATAAGATTAACTGTACCACCTGTGCCACCGCCAGAACCGCTGCCGCCAACACCTGCGCTGATGGTTCCTGCACCACCACCGCTCGCAGCCACGCCAGCAGCAATGCTGCCGCCGCCATTACCGCCGCCACCGCCGATTGATTGTGCAAGCAACGCGGATGAGCTGTTACCACGCGTGGTAATATCTGCATCAGTGTAAACGCGGACAAGGCCACCATTGCCGCCATTGCCGCCTGAACCGCCGACACCAACAGATACGCTGCCCGAAAAGATCAGCGAGCCACTGCCAGTTGCAGCCACCGCTAAACCGCCATTGCCGCCACCACCGCCTACTGACTGGAAAATCATTCCAGCCGAACGTTCGCCGGTTGTTACAACGCTGCCGGAAAATCCGGAAGAAATCAGGTTGCCGCTACCATCAACTTCACCGACGCGCACCTCGCCGCCTGCACCGCCTGATCCGCCAGAGCCACCAACCCCAACTGCCAAGGAACCCGAAACAGGCCCAGCAGAAGCAGCTGCCGAGATCGCGTAACCACCGTTACCGCCACCGCCGCCGATCGATTGCAACAAGATGCCCGCTGCATCAGCACCTGCGGTTTGAACAGCTGCGTTACCACTTCCAGTCAGGATTGCAGTGCCGCCGGCACCGCCGCTGCCACCTGCGCCACCAACCGAAACCGAAGCCGCGCCAAATGCACCGACGGCTACGCTGACCGCGCCACCGCCATTGCCGCCGCCGCCGCCGATTGATTGGATGAATACGCCGGTTGAGCGATCACCCGACGTCATTATCAATGAGGGCTGGCTGGCATCCGTGTCGGACAGGGTCACATTGACGTTGCCGCCCGCGCCACCTGCGCCGCCTTTGCCACCAATTCCCACGCCCGCGAAAAGGCCAACAGAACCCGACGAACCGCCATTGCCGCCACCGCCACCAATCGATTGTGCAAGAATGCCCATGGCATCATCGCCCTTGGTCGTGATCAGACCGTCATTGGTGACACTGACCGTTGATCCGGCTCCGCCGCCATTACCACTACCGCCGACCGCAACCATACCGCCGCTGGAGCCGCCATCACCGCCGCCGCCGCCAATCGATTGCGCAATAATGCCGCGAGCGCCATCACCTTCAGTATCGATACGACCGTTATTTGTAACCGAGACGGTAGAACCGCTACCTCCTTTCGACCCATTTCCGCCTATGCTGACCAGACCATAGGCATCGGCGCCCTGGCCACCAGAACCGCCAATTGACTGCGCCATAATCCCGTCGGCGAGATTACCTATTGTGTGGATCACTCCGCTTCCCGTGTTCGTCACGCTCACTGCGCCGCCCGAGCCACCATTCGATCCGACGCCGCCCATGGCAAGTGCGACGAGACCTGCGGCTGTACCGCCCGCACCGCCGCCGCCGCCAATCGATTGCGCCATGATGCCGCGTGATGCCACACCTTTGGTCTGGATTGCACCGCCATTGCTGACAGTAACTGCACCACCATTACCGCCATTGTCTGCTTGACCAATCAGCGAGACGAGCAAGTTTCCGCTGGTTCCAGCTGAACCGCCTGAACCGCCAATCGACTGCGCGAAGATACCGTTGGAATAATCTTGTTCGGTTAGGATCTGTGCGCCGGCATAGGTGTTGACGTTTACCTGACCGCCATTGCCCCCATAACCGCCGCTCCCAGCTTCACCGACGAGTCCCCATTGGTCGCCACCATTGCCACCATTGTTGCTCACGCTCAGAGCGTAGATACCATGGGCATTCTGGCCGTCGGTTGAGATTTTCCCATACTGGTTGACTGTGACATTGCCGCCATTTGAAGAATGTCCACCGGTGCCACTGCCAGGCGCAGCAAAACCACCGCCGCCATCGCCTGCTTCACCGCTTCGGCTATAAGCAAAAATACCATGGTTCGCATCGCCGGTTGTTTTGATTGTGCTTGACGAGGACTGCGTGGCGTTAACATTGCCGCCTGCTCCTCCGTCACCACCATCGCGACCACTCCAGAAGCTCGCATAGGAATTACCTCCCTTGCCGCCGTTGCCCCCAACACTACCGATTTCCCAGCCTATATTAGAGGTAGCATTGACGTTGCCACTCAGCGTCTGTGTGTTGGTCTGGCCTGTCGCACCATCGCCACCTGATGAGGGTGGGACAAATAACGCGCCAGCACGGCCATTACTGCCGTTCTTACCATAATTGACCTGTTTCACTCCGTTTGGCCCGGCCACATCAACAGGAGGCGTCAGTATCCCTTCTGAACCCGAACTATTGAAACTGTCATTGAAATCTACCGTGGACTGAACGAGGGCGAATTCGGCACTGCCTGTGGCCTGAGTACTGGTAACAACAGCCTTATCGCCGTCAACCGATGCCACGACGAATGCCACAGGCGGAGCATCGCTGTTGTAGAATACCTCGCCTTCGGTTTTAACGAGGAAAGTATAACCATCCGCTGTTTGAACGAAGGCAGTATTGCCAGCGGTCGCCGTCCCGGCCGGATCTACCCTTAAGGAGCTGACTGTTGTCGTGGCAACAGTGACGGGATTTGTAACAGTTTGGCCAATCGATGATGTCTTCGAAGGTTGTGGCGGCGGGTCTTCCGCATAAGCTGCTGGGATACTTATCGCGATCTGCATGCTCACCAGAACGGCAAGCCGCGCCGATTTACTTTTCGACGCCCCAAATGCACGTACACGCTTTTCGTCTGACATGACGCCGCCCCGTCCCTTGGTATCCACCCGCGTCGCGGCACCTAAGGCAAGCGCACAAAGATGCTTCTAATCGCGATAGATCTCAATCAGTTTTATGGAATTCCCCCGGAGTGCCGAGCCGCCTTCAACCCAAGATGGAGTCACCGCTCATCACTCGCCTTTATCACTCTAACAACATCACAAATTGTTAGCAAGTATTAGCATTATCTTTTATAATTACGTACCATCTTCTGACCATTTCTTATCTTTTATGGACATTGCTTTTCTAATTTTGACTTCATTTTGACAGTTACTAAGTATTATAGAAAATTATACACGACTATATCGGGACATTTATTACATATATAACAACACCCAACAAGAAACGGCTTTGCATTCAAAATCAATATGAGAGCTGTATCCCCTTCGTTTGATAACAGTACACAATCGATCAAGCAAACGATGGAAATAAACTTTAGAACCGCCTCTATTTAAATCTTCCGTCGTATATTGAGCTTTATAAATCAGCAGGAAAATCCCAAGTAGCAATACGACATTCATCGTATTTCGACTTTATCGCTTTTTCATCGCCGGTCTGGTGGGAGCATCGATTTGGAAGAACGGATATCTGTTTATCTTATTGAAATTAATAATAATATTTGCATTTCATTACAACCCCAAAAGCAATCCTAGATTGCATTTGGCATCTAGAGATTGAACCAAAAAAGGCTAAGTGCACGGACCGTTAGGCGTCTTTATTTGGCGCTCGTTTACTCTCGACAAAGTCAATCATTTAGTACTGGCGTGCACGCCAAACATCTATTACTTGCGGTTTAAGTACGCCCAACCATCCCGAGACGCTACATTTTCCACAAGCATTGAGTGCAAGGCAAAGCGCTTAAA
Source organism: Brucella sp. HL-2 (assembly GCF_025846885.2). Lineage (NCBI taxonomy): Bacteria > Pseudomonadati > Pseudomonadota > Alphaproteobacteria > Hyphomicrobiales > Brucellaceae > Brucella > Brucella sp. HL-2. Next base: position 4,790 of record NZ_JAOYTK010000005.1, read on the forward strand.
CTCATGATCTCACAACCCAAAATCGCATTTATCAATTTAATCCAGTCAAATGTTGCAAATATGCTACCCCAAATTGCATTCCGTTGTGTTAGCTAAAACTAATTAAGCTGATTCAGGAGTACGGCATGCTGCCTCGGAAATCCGCCCTTCTTTCAACCTGTTCCGCCTTCGCATTTACTGTTTTTCTTCCAGCAACCATCACGCTTGTCCCCACGCAAGCGCTGGCTGCTTGCACGACGACGGGTAGCGCGACCGTATGTACGTCCGCAGCACCTGCTGTATGGACTGCGACAGTTGGTACTGGGCGCACAAACAACAATAGAACTGTCGAAGTTCAGTCGGGAGCGCAAATCAATACAATCAACGCCAACGCGATCAGTATTGGCGATGGTGGAACTATAACAGTGCGCAATGGTGGAAGCGTCACAAACAGCTCCACCCCTTCAGGCTCGGGTTTGTTTGGTACCGGACCGAACACAATAGAGTTCGGCAGCAACGGGCAGCTCATTGTCGAACAAGGAGGTCAGGTGATCGCCAACGGCACGAACACGCGCGCTGAGGCTGTCAACGTCCATGGTTTCGGCAACACGATCATCAATCGTGGTCTTATTCAGGGCCAGAGCAGTGCGGCTATCTGGTTTGAAGACCAGGTAACTGGTGCAAAGAATACCGTCGACAATTACGGAACGATACAAAAGCTCGGCGGCGGCAGCGTCATCGGCACCAATGGTGGTGCAGGCATCAATTTCATCAATCGAACTGGTGGACAAGTTGTCGGCGATCTGAGCTTTGCAGGCGGCAATGATACGCTCACCTTTGAGCCCGATTCAGTCGTGACAGGCAACATTAATGGCGGCGGTGGCATTAACGATCTTATTTTGCAGGGTATTTTAGGTTCAAGCGACACACTGGCGGGGGCGCTCAGAAACTTCACCACGCTGACAAAGAATGGTGATGGCCTATGGACCGTGAGCGGAAGTCTTTCCGGTTTTACCACCGTGACTGTGAATGACGGAACGCTGGCTCTGACAGGCGACAACGTCAATTACACAGGCACTGTGATTGTCCGCCCGGATGGCGTTCTTGAAGCACGCGCTCAAAGCCTTCCGGTTAAAACCATCGCCGTCAACAACGTCAATAATGTGCAAAATGATGGGCTTGTTCGCTTCACACAACCCGATAATGGCACTTACACGGGCCAGATCGTCGGCTCTGGTGCGGTAGAAAAAACAGGTGCCGGAGTTTTGACATTGGCACCCGCAACAACTGCCGGAAATACCTACTCAGGTGGCACAAAGATCAATGAAGGTACAGTTGCCGTCTCAGCGGACAATGCATTAGGGAATGCGAATGGCGGCCTCACTTTCAATGGTGGCGCACTGCGTTTCGACACATCGTTTGATCTCGCCAATAGTCGCGCCATCGTCCTGAACGCTGGAGGCGGCACATTCGACACCAATGGCAATACGACCAACATCGCGCAGGCGATTTCTGGTTCGGGAGCGCTCACCAAAGCAGGTGCCGGTGTGCTTAACCTTGAAGGCGCTAATGCATATGGCGGTGCAACGACGGTAACTGGCGGAGCGCTCTATGTGAATGGAGATCAAACCGCGGCAACCGGTGCAACGAGCGTGAACAGCGGCGCAACAATCGGTGGTGTTGGCATGATTGGTGGTAACGTCGCGATACAGGATGGCGGCACACTCGCACCTGGTCGGGCAGGAGATGCGCCAGGAGCGTTGACAATCAATGGTGATCTTGCACTAAGCGGCGGATCCAGTCTCGAATATAGTTTTGGGCAGGCCAATGTGGTCGGTGGCCCACTCAACGATTTGACGACCGTTCAGGGGGACCTGACACTCGACGGTACAATCAATGTTGTTGCCACTCCCGGTGGATCATTTGATCCCGGTGTCTATCGCGTCATCAGCTATAACGGCAACCTGACCGATAATGGTCTGGAGATTGGAACCATCCCAGCGAGCGGCTACTACGTTCAGACCGCAGTTGCCAATCAGGTCAATCTGGTCAACACAAGCGGGCTAAACCTGACTTATTGGGACGTCTGGCCAGCGGCAAACGGAGCCATCGGCAACGGCGCAGTAAACGGTGGGACGGGCACGTGGCAGAGCTCTGGCTCAGGCGGCGCCAACATCAATTGGACAGAACCTACCGGAACGATCAATGCTCCGTATCAGGACGATGCCTTTGCTATTTTCATGGCGACTGCCGGAACCGTAACAGTCGACAATAGCGTCGGCGACGTGCGCGCATCAGGAATGCAGTTTGCGAGTAACGGTTATATTGTTACAGGCGATGCAATCACATTGGTTGGATCTCCGTCTTCGATCATTCGTGTCGGTGATGGTACGGCTGCAGGCGCCGGTTATACTGCTACAATTAACTCTGTGCTGACTGGAAACACTCAACTGACCAAGACCGATTTGGGCACGCTCGTTCTTGGAGGAACCAACACCTATACCGGTGGCACTGCGATCAATGGCGGCGTGCTTCAAGTCGCCAACAATGCGAATCTGGGCGATGCAGCAGGCAGTATATCCTTTGATGGCGGCACCTTGAGAACAACGGCCGACTTCACCATTGACCGCGCTACCGCTCTCCAAACTGGAGGCGGCACGATCGATACAATCGGCGCGACCACGCTTGAATATGATGGCGTCGTAAGTGGCGACGGCGGACTGACAAAAATCGGTTCAGGAACGCTCGTCCTGAATGGCACCAACACATATGCTGGCGGATCCGCGATCAACGGTGGAACCGTTCAGATCGCGTCTGATGCAAATCTGGGCGCGGCTTCCGGGCCGCTTAGCATCGATGCAGGCACGCTGCATTCGACCAGCAATATCTCGATGAATCGCACGACGACCATCGGAGCTGGCAATGCGACCATCGAAACGGATGCGGGAACGACCCTCACTCAACAGGGAAATATCGCCGGAGCCGGTGCAATGGCTAAAACAGGTGACGGTGCATTGGTCCTCACCGGGGCGGGAACCTATACTGGCGGCACCACTATTGCATCGGGGCTGCTTCAGCTTGGCGATGGCGGAACGTCAGGGTCGATTGTCGGTGATGTCACCAACAACGGCACTTTGGCATTTAACAGGTCTGGTACTCTTGTCTTCGACGGCGTAATTTCAGGTGCAGGTGATGTGCGTCATATCGGGACCGGCGTAACCGTTCTCAACAAGCAGAGCGCGTATACAGGTGCGACTTCTGTCGAGGCTGGAACGCTTGCGGCAGGCGGAACGAACTATTTCAGTTCCAACTCAAATTTCACCGTTGCTCAAACGGGCACTCTGGCATTGAATGATTTCAATCAGTCACTCAAATCACTGAGCAATTCAGGAATTGTCGACCTTGGTCCAAACGCAGGGACGACGCTGACCGTGACCGGCAACTATACCGGAAATGATGGCACAGTGTTGATCGGAACGGTACTCGGCAACGATAGTTCAGTCACCGATAGGCTTGTCGTTAACGGCGATGCAAATGGAACGGGCATTCTGGCGGTCAAGAATATGGCCGGTAGCGGCGCTCAGACTAGCGAAGGCATCAAAATCGTTGATATCAACGGCGCGTCCAATGCGACATTTACCCTGCTTGGGGATTATCAGTTTCAAGGCGCGCCTGCAGTTGTAGGTGGTGCTTATGCCTATCAACTCTATAAAAACGGGAAAGCCAACCCGAATGATGGTGACTGGTATCTGCGCTCAACCATCAAGGATCCGACTGACGGCGGCGGCACAAACGGCGGTGGCGACGATGGTGAAGAAATTCCCCTCTACCAGCCGGGAGTTCCCAGCTACGAAGCTTATCCACAACTCCTACTTGGCCTAAACAGCTTGCCAACACTGCAACAGCGTGTGGGCAACCGCTATTGGAGCAACGCTGGCAACGTCATGCTTGCAGAAGGAGCCGACCCAATCGGTTCGCCTTACGCTCCTGCGGCAGAAGCTGGTAACCTGATCGAGGGCAATGGTGTGTGGGGTCGCATTGAGGGCGCTCATACCAACGCCGATCCACGCTTCTCTACGTCAGGAACAGATTACAGTTTTAATACACTCAAGCTTCAGGCAGGCCTCGACGGCGTGCTGGCTGAAACAGAGAATGGCAAGCTGATTGGCGGGATCACTGTCCACTATGCCCACGGCAAAGCCAAAACGAGTTCGCTATATGGCGACGGCGAAATTTCAACGGACGGCTATGGCTTTGGCGGTACGCTGACCTGGTATGGCGACAACGGCTTCTATCTCGACGGTCAAGCGCAAGTTACCTGGTATGACAGCGATCTGATGTCCGATCTTGCCAATATGGGGCTGGCAGACAGCAACAACGGCTTCGGCTATGCATTTTCCGCAGAAAGCGGCAAACGTATTGTAATCGACCAGAGCTGGTCACTCACGCCACAAGCTCAGTTGACCTATTCGAGCATTGATTTTGACAGCTTCAATGATGCTTTCGATTCTCGCATCAGTCTTGATCGTGGTCGAAGCCTGCAAGGCCGGATCGGATTGTCTCTTGAACAGCAGAACTCCTGGTACAACGCTAACGGACTTATCGACAGAACCTATCTCTATGGGATCGCAAACGTTTACTACGAGTTCCTGGATGGAACAAAGGTCGATGTCTCCGGTACGAGCTTCGCCAGCAAGAACGAACGTCTCTGGGGTGGCATCGGTCTGGGCGGCAGCTACAACTGGAATAGCGACAAATATTCGATCTATGGCGAAGGTTCAGTCAATACAAGCCTGGAGAATTTCGGCGACAGCTATAGCTACAAAGGCACACTCGGTTTCCGCTTCCGTTTTTAATAGCTAAAACATTTCAATAATTGCCTATCCGCAAAAACACATTTTGCGGATAGGCATCAGAAATATTGCGCCAAGTTCTTGGCTATGTCCTAGCCAGCGAACATCAGCTCCAATCTCGTGTTGATGGCAGTAAAGGCGTCATAAGCGGATCGACATTGTTTTCATCAAACTGCTCGGCCAAAAGAGAAGCTGTTGTAGGTCCCAACGTAAAACCTTGATGACCGTGTCCAAAGTGGAACCAAAGACCCTTGTGTCGGCTCGGCCCTACAACCGGCAACATGTCCGGCATACAGGGACGTGTCCCTGACCACGGAATTTCTTCAACAGGTTCCTGTAAGGAAAAAAGCTCGCCCGCAGCCGCTTCAGCGCGTAGTATCTGGCGAGACGACGACACAATTCCCGGTGGGGTCATATGCGCTCCGGTCAGAATGCGCAGCCCTTTATTCATTGGTGCGATGAAAGTCGAATTCTCAATATCCAGCGTCGCTACTTGAGGTTCTTGCTCAACGGCAAAATGGCGATGATAACCACGTTTGAAGACCATAGGGATGCGGTAACCAAAAGCTTCAAGCAGTTTAGGCGACCACGGACCCAGAGCAATTACCACATTCTCAGCGGAAATTGCCCCCGCTTGCGACAACACCCGCCAGCCCCCAATATGTTGCTGCAATGTCGCGGCATCTCCCGTGACAAATATTCCACCGCGCGCAACGAAAAGTGATGCGTAGCGGCTTACCAATTCTCCCGGATCCCGGCACGTCCACGGAGAGGTCCAATGAACAGCGCCAGCGAGCGAACGACGCAGCGTTGGTTCAAGCGATGCCATTTCACTCGTCCCAAACACCGTGTGCGGAACATCATATATTTGCTTCAATCGTTCGGCGGCTTCTGCCGCGAGTTCGAACTTCTCCGCAGTGCGATAAACGGCACGCCAACCTTTCCGAACAATCAGCTCATCTGCGCCTGCAGGCTGTATGAACCGTGCATGCTCTTCGCTCGCTCGCAGTATGAGCTTTGAATAGGTCGCAACAGTTTTGGCATAAGGTTTAGGTGCCGACTGACCGAAATAACGCCACAGCGGGTCAACCAGATGTGGCATGTCACGCATTCGCCAATCGACATCATTGCCGCGTTTTAAAACAATGGACAAGATTTCCCGTAGCGAACGAGGGAAAGCATAAGGCTCCACAGCTTCTGTCTGGATAATGCCGGCATTGCCATAGCTGGTCTCTTGCCCCGGTGCCTTGCGATCCACAAGAACCACATGATGCCCCCTCTCCTGTAACGCAAGAGCGGTTGAAACACCAACCATACCGGCTCCAAGAACGATTGTGTCAGTCATGGCTCAATTCCATCATGAGAATTTGGAGAAATCAGGCAGAGACTCCTATTGGCCGTGAACATACGACTATACATTCAAAGCAATCAATTTGACTTTCTGACAATAAACATATTTTTATTATTAGAAAATTCAATTCTTCCATTCAAGAGATCAGAATGAAGCTTTTCATCGCCGGACTGGACACCGAGACCAACACATTTTCACCGATGCAGACTGGGCTTGAAGCCTTTTCAGAAAACCTTATCGCCTATGGCGACGCGACCCAAAGGCCTCTGAACTGTTGTTCGTCACAGCTTTTCGTCTGGCGCAATGCCGCGCAGGAAAAGGGCTGGAATGTCGTTGAGAGCCTCTGCGCGGTGGCAGAACCAGGCGGGAGAACGACACGCTTGGTTTATGAACACTTCCGCAAGACCATTCTCGGCGACCTGGAAGCAGCCATGCCGGTCGACGCAGTCATGCTGGCGCTTCATGGCGCCTGTGTTGCAGACGGCTATGACGATGTTGAAGGTGATCTGATTTCACACGTCCGCAAACTCGTCGGACCAGAAATTCCGATTGCAGTTGAACTCGATCTTCACTGTCATATCACCGACCTCATGATCGATAATGCTTCTATAATCATGACCTATAAAGAATACCCGCACACCGATATCGAGACGATTGCGGCACAGCTCTTTGCGATGCTGGAACGCACGCTTGCAGATGAAATCCGACCGATCATGGCTGCCTATGACTGCCGTCTTGTCAGCATTTTCCATCCGCACAAAGCGCCGCTGCGTGGAATAGTCGATCGCATGAAAGAAATGGAAGGGCAGGACGGTGTGCTGGCCATATCTTTCGGCCATGGCTTTCCGTGGGGTGACGTTGCAGATGTGGGAGCCAAAACACTCGTTGTCACCGACAATGATTCAAGCAAAGCTGCACGCATTGCCGAAAGCTTTGGCCATGAAATATATGTGGCACGCGAGGAGATGCGCGGCGATTACCTGACAATCGATGAAGCGCTGGATCGCGCCATTGCGGTCGAGAATGGTCCCGTCGTGTTAGCTGATGTTTCTGATAATGCAGGCGGAGGAGCGCCGGGGGATTCAACCTTCATCCTGCGCCGCATTCTTGAGCGCGGCATCGAAGATGTTTCTTCCTGTCTCTACTGGGATCCGATTGCCGTACGCATGTGTCGCGAGGCAGGCGAAGGCGCGACGTTGGAACTAAGAATCGGAGGCAAGATTGGAAAAGTGTCTGGCGATCCACTGGACCTTACAGTCAAAATCAGACGTATCGCATCTGATATTACACAGCGTTTCGGGCCAACGCCGCTCAGCATTGGCGATGCAGTATGGGTCAGCTCAGGAAGCATCGACATCGTTCTGAACACGGTTCGCACCCAAACATTCCACCCAGAATGCATGACAGGATTGGGTCTCGATCCGTCACAGAAAAAGATTATCGTTGTCAAATCCAGCAATCATTTCCGGGCCGGTTTTGAACCCATCGCAAGCGAAATCCTCTATGTCAGCGCGCCAGGTGCGCTGCAGCCTCGTTTCGAAAATCTGCCATTTACCAAACTGAAAAAGCCTTATTGGCCAAGAGTTGCCGATCCGCTGGGCTAGTCTTAAATTACCTCGCGGATTGAATTGCATTTCAAGAGCACATTGATTACGCGAACGTGTTAGTGAATTGGTTATTCCGTCGTATAAGCTCCCGGCTTACCGCACGCTCAACACGATCTAGCCGATGGCGAATTGGAGACGTCAAGAATGAATGATGTGAAGTCCAGCCTTGGCGATATTCTGCGGGACATTCGCAATCGCAATCATTGGACGCTTGCCGAAGTGAGCGCGATGACGGGGCTGGCCGTATCGACCCTCTCCAAGGTCGAAAACAATCAAATGCAGCTCACTTATGACAGACTTATCGAGCTTGCACAGGGGTTGAATATCGACATAGCCGAACTTTTTGGGACGATCGCAAGTGCCGACGACACGTCCAATGTTATGGGCCGCCGCACGTACACGAAATCTGGCGAAGGCAAGTCGATCATCACGCAGAATTACGACTATCTCTATCTCTGCACGGAAATCTACAAGAAGGCGATGGTCCCTATTCTAGCGGTCGCGCATGCCCGCACCCTTGAAGAATTTGGCCCTCTTATCCGTCACAAAGGCGAAGAGTTCTTCTATGTAGTTGAAGGGGAGTTAGAGCTGCATTCCGAGATCTATGCACCACTGCGTCTCAAGAAGGGCGACTCCGCTTATTTTGACGCGATGACAGGCCACGCCTATCTCAGCGTGAGCGAAGAACCTGCGCAAATCCTGTGTGTTTGCTCCACGCCTGAAACCGAATTGGTTTCCACTCTCGTCGATCAGCAGACCATCAAGTTTCGAGCTGAATGAGCGAATAACCTTTGCCGACCCTGCTATTTTGCAGAATGTTTTGCGAAAATTATGTTTCCTATAAGAAAATTAATTGATTGCCTTTCAGAGCTGTGCGAACCTGCAATGACTACCTTCGGGTACAGCTGAATTAGCTGGCTGAAGCGATGCGTGCAGCCAGTCCCATTGTTGGAGACAACATTGTCTGATCTTACGGCAATCGAAGCTTTCAATCGCTCAATACCCGCCGACCTTCCGACACCCTATGTCGAGATCGATGACGAGCGCTTGATGCAAAACCTCAAGGGAATGCAACGGCGTGCCGACCAAGCCGGTGTTGCTTTGCGCCCTCACATCAAAACGCACAAGAATCTTACAATCGCGCAACGGCAGCTTGAACTCGGCGCAATCGGCGTCACAGCTTCAAAACCGGAAGAAGCCCTGGTTTTCGTTGAAGGCGGGGTGCCTTCAGTCACCCTTGCCTATCCAATCGTCCGGCCTGAATCCATTGACCGACTCGTGCGGAGCGCGAAGGTTCGCCAGACCGAACTTTTATTCATTGCAGCACACGAGATAGGCGTTGAAGCAATTGGGGCTTCGGCGCAAGCGCATGGCGTTAAACTCGGCGTCTTTTTAAAAGTCGATGTTGGTTTGGGACGCGTCGGCGTTAAACCGCAATATCCTGCAGCCGAGCGATTGGCTCACCGCATTGCAAAGCACCCGCATCTCACATTCGAAGGGCTTTTGTCCCACGCTGGGCACTCTTATGGCAGTAAGTCTGCGGAAGAGCTTGCGAATATTGCCAATGCAGAAGCGCAGGCATTGTTGGAACTTACAGAACAGCTGAAAAAATCAGGCGTTGCGGTGTCAAGAATTTCTGTGGGAGCAACGCCGACTTGTCTCGGCGCACCGATCCCTGCCGGTATTACCGAAATCCGCCCAGGCAACTACGTTTTTCTCGACCGCACGGCACTTCGACTGGGCATCACGTCTGCGGATGATATGTCACTTTCAGTAATCGCGACCGTTGTTGCCCATAATGACTACCACTTCATCGTCGATGCGGGCTCAAAATCTCTTTCATCCGACCTTGGCGCACACGGTTCCGGTGGCAGTGGGTTCGGGATTGCCGTCAGTGTGAACACCGCAGCTCCACAAACATGGGAAGTTGAGCGTCTTTCAGAAGAACATGGCTTCGTTCGGTGTTCAGATACGCAGCCTGCTATCGGAAGTCGTGTTCGCATCTTCCCAAATCATTCCTGCGCGGTTGTCGCTCAGTTTGATCGGGTCACATTGCGTCAATCCGATGGACGACCATGCACATTATGGACCAACGCCCGAGGCCGGCAAACATGACGCCTAAGCCAAGGCACACCCAACACACTCCACTTGGAATAACTGAGAGAGGACTGATATGACAAAGGAAGTTGAATGGGCGCGCATGACTGCGCCTGCTCTGCGTGAGATCGCTGGCAAACCCGGTGCCCTTGCCGTATTGCCTATCGGATCGCTGGAACAACACGGTCCGCACCTGCCGGTCATTACAGACACCGCCAGTGCTTCGGCAGCATCGATACGTGCGGCACGCCTAGTCGCCGATGAAATTCCAATCGCCGTCCTTCCTGGACAGTGGCTTGGCATGAGTGAGCACCATCTGCCTTTCGGCGGAACGATTACCCTTGATTACGAAACACTCAGCCGCGTCATCCGTTGCATCGTGCGGTCGTTGAAGGCAATCGGTTTCTCGCGCCTTTTCATCGTCAATGGCCATGGTGGCAATATCGATCCGCTTGCGGTTGCAGCACGCGAACTGGCAGTCGAATTTGCAATGCCAATCGTCGTCACCACACCTTGGATGCTGGCAAGCGAGGAAGCAGGAAAGATCTTCGAGGTCGATAGCGGCCCGCACCACGCCTGCGAAGGCGAAGCTTCGGTCATGCTGGCGATTGCTGGCGATGCCGTAAAAACCGAAATGTTCGGTCAGGCCTTTGGCAATCAGCGGCATCCTGTTGACGTGCCGGCAGATGTTTCACGCTTCTATTCCTTTGCTGAACGCGCACCCGTCACCGGAACCTGGGGCGATCCACGCAGCGCAACAGCAGAAAAAGGCGAAAAATTTCTCGATCTTCATGCGCGCGAGCTCGTGAAGCTGATCCGCAATGAAGTTCTGTGGACCAAACCCGATCCGGTTTGGGCACCAGCGCGAGGCCTCGGAACAACTGACGGCCGAGCAGAATAATCGGCGAAAGCAGCCCAACAACTCAGAGGGAACAAAATGAAAATAAAATCACAAAGAATGCGGAAGACTTTACTCTCATTAGCAGCAGCGGTAGCGCTTTCGGGAGTAGCACTGGCTCCGGCAATGGCCAAAACACTTGTCTATTGTTCGGAGGGCTCACCGGAAGGTTTTGACGCCGCACTCTACACCACCAACAGCACATGGGATGCTTCTGCCGAGACGATTTATGATCGCCTGACCGAGTTCGAAAGCGGCACTACGAATGTGGTTCCAGGTCTGGCTGAGAGCTGGGTAATATCCGATGATAATCTCGAATATACGCTGAAACTGCGTCAGGGCGTGAAATTCCACACCACGGACAGTTTCACCCCAACGCGCGACTTCAACGCAGACGACGTGCTTTTCACCTATAATCGCCAGCTCGATAAGCAGCATCCGTGGAACAATTATTTCGTTGGTGCGGGCTGGGAAATGTTCAATGCAATGGACATGCCTGCGATCATCAAGGAAGTGGTCAAGGTTGACGACCATACAGTCAAATTCGTGCTGAACCAGCCAGATGCTTCCCTGCTGGCAAAGCTCGCGCTGAATTTCGGTTCGATCATGTCGGCTGAATATGCCGAGCAGCTAGAGAAAGCTGGTCAGCGCGAAGATCTTGACCATAAGCCGGTCGGTACAGGACCTTTCCGCTTCGTCGATTATCAGATCAACGCCGCAATTCGCTTTGCTGCAAATGCTGATTATTGGGATGGCGTACCAAAAATTGACACCCTGATCTTTGTGATAGCCACCGACGCCGCCACTCGTATGCAGAAATTGCAGGCCGGTGAATGCCATGTTGCGGCCTATCCTGCTCCGGCCGACGTTGCTGGATTGAAGACCGATCCAAACTTGACCGTGATGGAACAGCCGGGACTGAACGTCGCGTATCTCGCGATGAACACACTAGATGCGCCATTCGATAAGCTGGAAGTGCGCCGCGCTATAAACATGGCCGTTGATCGCAAGGCCATTGTCGACGCTGTTTATCAGGGCATGGGTCAGGTCGCGCAAAGCGTGCTGCCATCGACTATGTGGGGCTATAATGGCGACATCAAGGGATATAGCTATGATCCGGTTGCTGCAAAAAAGCTTTTGGATGAAGCTGGCGTCAAAGACCTCAAAATGAAGATTTGGGCGATGCCTGTCAGCCGCCCCTACATGCCGAATGCACGCCGCGCCGCGGAATTAATGCAGGCTGACCTCGCGAAAGTCGGTATCGGAATAGAAATCGTCTCTTACGAATGGGGCGAATATCTCAAGAAAGCGCGCGACAAGCAGCGCGATGGCGCAATTGTTCTGGGAGGAACCAGCGACAATGGTGATCCCGACAACCTGCTCAGTTATTTCTTTAGCTGCTCGGGCGTGGGAGGCAGCAACAATGCCAATTGGTGCTACCAGCCACTTGAAGACATTCTGCAAAAAGCGCGCGTGAGCTCGAACAAGGACGAACGCACCAAGCTTTATCAGGAAGCACAGGCAATCATCAGCGATCAGGCACCTTGGGTTCCACTGGCCCATTCAACTGTTGTGCTGCCAATGTCCAAGAAGGTCAAAAACTATGTGATGGAGCCGCTCGGTTCGCATCGTTTCGAGAAAGTCGATATCGAAGAATAAACGAGAAGAAAATTAGATATGGGGACAGCGTTTACAAGCACTGTCCCCAGGTTAAAATGGCCAGATATCAGCGCATCATCGCGGCGACATTGCCGCCGTCGACTGTAACAACCGCACCGGTTGAAGTGCGCGCTGAAATGAGATGCAGAAATGCTTCCGCAACGTCTTCCGCCAGCACTTCACGCTTGAGAAGATTGCCGCGCATATAGACTTCCGGTGATACGCCACGCGCCTGTGCACGCTCTTCAACCATTTCGCCGGTCATCAAGCCCGTGCGAATGCGGTCTGGATTGACAGCGTTGACCGTAATCCCATCCGCAGCATGTTCCAGAGAATATTGACGCATCAGGGCCATGAGTGCCGCTTTTGAAGTTCCATAAGGGCCAAAATCAGGACCCGGATTAACGGCCTGCTTGCTCACATTGAACACAATGGAACCACCCGTTCCCTGATGCTTCATGACATTCACCGCAGCGCGGGCGATGTAATGATGGCTCCAGAAGTTCAAATCGAATGCCTTCTTGAACAAAGCATCGTCGACAGATGCCAACGCGCCTTGAAAAGCTGCACCAGCGTTTGAAACCAGAATATCCACGCCGCCGTAGGTTGCCACGATGTCTGCAATGGCCCTTTCGGCAGACTCAGCATCAGTCAGGTCACAAGCGATTGCTTTTCCTCCCAGACGCTTTGCTTCGGCTTTCGCACGCTCCGCATCGATGTCGATCAAAGCAATTTCAGCACCCTGCTCTCTGAGACGCTCCGCAATAGCAAGCCCAAGCCCGCCTGCTCCACCTGTAATGACCGCAACCTGACGGGTTAGTGGCTTCTCCGTCTGCTTAGCGAGTTTGACTTGCTCGAGCGACCAATATTCAATGTCAAAGAGGTCTTCTTCGCTAAGAGCCTCGAACCGATCTATCCCTTCAGCGCCACGTATTACTTCGATGGTTGCCTCAGCCACATCCGCACCGATGCGTGCAGCTTTTTGCGTAGGTCCCGCAGCAAACAAACCGATACCATCAATATAAAATACCCGAGGCATCGGATCGAGCATGGTTTTGCCGCCGCCAACACGTGCATTGTTGCGCTCAAAATAGTCTTTATAAGCTGCGACGTAAGATGTGACGCTGTCTTTAACGATCAGCGCCCAGCTCTCAAGGTCATTTGCATATGGTGCAGGAAGGGAAACGCCATAACGCTTGATATGGATGACGTGCTCAGGCGTTGCATTGCCGCGACGTACCAGATCGGTAACATTGGGAGCACCGCAGAAATCGAGGATATCATCGTTAGAGCGATGTTCCATGATGAACCGGCGCGGACGCCCTTCTTCCTTGCCCGGAAGCGCGATTATTCCTCGCAAAATCGGCGCAATATCAGCGATTGAAGCAAGCTCTTTCGTGTGTTCATTTTTGCTCGCCCGGCCGAATGGCCGCGGATTGCCCACAGCAATGCGCTTCTCGGCCCTATCAATTGCTTCGATCATATTCTCGTAAGCAACACGCGGATCTTCAGACCATGTGAAAATGCCGTGTTTCAGCAGGATCATGCCCGGTGCATCCGGGCGATCGGAAAATGCTTTCAGGCAAGCCTTGGACAGATCGAATCCCGGCATGACATAAGGAACAATGATCATTTCCGGGAACAATTCCCGAATGATTGCTTCACCATTTGGCTGATTGGTCAGCGCGACAATCGCATTGGCATGGGTGTGATCGACATGTTTGAAAGGAAGAATGGCGTGCAGGATTGCTTCTACCGAAGGATTGGGGGATGACGGATCGAGCAACAGGCGGCGTTGTAACATCACCATATCGTCGTCACTTAGCTTATCGTAATTGACCATCGCCTTGAGACGTTCAAGATGGAGCGCAGGCAATCCTGCGGGCTCAATCTTGCCCATATCCCAACCACTGCCCTTTACGCAAAGCACTTCTACAGGAGTACCATCGTGGTCGTTCAGCACCGTCTTGACTGAGGTGTTTCCACCACCGTGCAGCACGAGCTTTGGCTCAGATCCCAGTAAACGTGTGGTGTATGTACGGATGGCAATATCGCGATTGATGCCCGCCTTCTCATAAGCACCTACAATTGCGTTGAAATCCGCATCCGACCAATTCGACTTCATCTGCCTGCTCCTCAGTTGGCGATCTGCAACCTCCAAGCCGCAGACATAGACAAGCGCGCACGGAAAATATAATTTTCCATGGCAAAACAATAATTTATGAAGACATTTCCTCACTCTTGAAACAATTGACACTATATACTGACAATAGTCAACTTCCTTGATTGGCTTGTTGATTAAAACTCGTTTCTGTGCGAGTCAGATTAACGGCTAACATCAGGAAATCAGTATGACATCGGACGATCTAACACCGTCTACGCATGCCATCCCGGCTGAGTTTGATGACGCGATCGTATGGGCGGCGTGGCTCTATTATGAAGACCAGCTCACCCAGAATGATATCGCGAAGAAGATGGGCGTTTCTCGTGCCACAATCGTCAACTACCTACAGGAAGCGCGGCAGCGGGGTGTAGTGCGGATTCTGATGAACTCGGAAATTCTGACACGCACCGAAATCTCGCACAAACTTGCCGCCAAATATGGATTGGACGAAGTTCTCGTCATTCCCAGCGAAAAAGCAGCTTCCTCTGAAGCGCGACTACAAGCGTTGGGAACCGGCGGCGCACGCCTCATCGAACGCATGATAAAACCGGGAGATACCATCTGTGTATCCTGGGGGCGGACCGTTCTTGCAATCGCGGATGCTATTTCGCTTCCGCGCCCCGTGGACGGACTTACCGTCGTTCAGGTCACGGGCTCATCCATGGGCAAGCGTGAGTTTGCGGCGGAGCTTTGCACATCGATCATGGCACGCAATGTTGGAGCAACCAGTGTGAATATGCTCGCTCCTGCCATTTTGAGCAGCGCCGGATTGCGCGATGCCTTGATGGGCGAGCCCGCTCTTAAAAAACAGTTTGAGCTAATTGCTCAATCAGACATGATCGTGTTTGGCGTCGGAGGCTTGTCGTCAGAAAGCACGATGCGTATTGCCGACGTCACCAGCGATGACGAAATCGACGCCTATGCCAAGGATGGCGCAGTTGCAGTGTTGATCTGCCGTTTCCTTGACAGTGAAGGAAAACAGGTCGTTCGCGAACTCGATCAGCGCGTGATTGGTATCGAACTTGATGAGTTGCACCGTGTTCCGCGCAGGCTCTGCGTTGCCGGTGGTGCGCGCAAAGTCGAAGCCGTCCGCGCGGTCTTAGCTGGGGGCTATGCCACTCATCTCGTAACCGACTTCGAAGCAGCCCAGCTGTTACTCGCTTAATAGATCATGATGCGGCGGATCGGTTCAGACGCTCCGCCGCGTTTCTCATTACTGCTTGATTGCCGCAGTATTCATGAAGTTAAGCGTGTCCTCAAATGAGCGGATACCAGCATCGGACCCTAGCCCTGTCGCAACCAGTGCTGCGGAGGCTTGCGCAAAATTAAGCGCTGTTTTTATATCCATTTTGTGGTGCAAAGCCGTGATAAAGCCGGCATCGAACGCATCGCCACAACCTGTCGTATCCACAACTTCGATCTGGAATGCTGGCTGGCGCAAAACCGCCCCAGATGCATCCATGAAGCATACGCCATCCCCACCAAGAGTGAAAACGCAGTGCTTGACGCCCCGTTCAATAAAGAACTGGCCGGCATCTTCAACGTTTTCTGCGCCCGAAATTTGCTTCGCTTCCTCAATCGACGGCATGAAGTAGTCGATATGCGGAAAGAGAGGAGCAATAAGATCAAGCGTGCCATCATTGGCACCCAGAAGATCGAACGTGGTCGTCCGACCTCGTGCTTTTGCTTCCGCAAGAAGCTTTCGACTCGGCTCGCCATCCAGCTTTGCCAATAGACCTGTTCCACCAAGATGGATAATTGGCGGCGCCAGAACTGCATCCAGTGCAGTGTCGGCAATCTCAAAGTGATCGGATGCACCACGCGCATGCAGCGCCGGACGATCTCCATTGCGGCGAATATTCAATATAGATGAGGATGTTGGAATACCCTTCAAGCGCTGCATCTCAGCGACATCAACGCCGAAGCGTTGCAGAGTTGCCAGTACAAAATCGGCTTTCTCGTCGTCACCCACTGCACCGACCGCAAGACAGTTGAGGCCAAGCTTGGCAAGATCGACTACGGTTCCGCCAGCTGTCCCGGCCACTGTCAGCCGGATTTCGTCGATAAACTCGACATTGCCGCCCGCCGGAATCGCATCCACTGGGCGTCCGAGAACGTCCAGAATATAGAGCCCTATAACGGACACATCGTGAGACATGAAATCCTCCCAGATTTCAGTTGGGAGAGGTCTGCGAAAAAACACAGACCGCCCAACGTAATTCAGTTTAAATGTTTGATGGTTCTGTTTATCCGACTTGTTTCAAGTCCTGTCGCGTAAAGCGAAGATCGTGCCAGCGAGCAGGATGAAAGCCCCAACGATTGCCAGTTGCAGCGTGCTTGGAATACCCACAAAGATTAGCACATTGCTGACGAGTGTTATCAACAGTACACCCAGCAGCGTCCCAATCACCGAACCCGAACCACCGGTGATACGCGCTCCGCCGAGCACAACAGCGGCAATAATTTCCAGCTCCATCCCTGCAAGGTCAAAAGGATTAGCAAGACGATTGCTGGAAACGTGCACGACGCCTGCGATACCAGCCAGCAAACCTGCATAAGCAAAGACAAAGATACGGACACGGAAAAGGTTGATACCAAGACGCTCTGCGATGGATGGATTGCCGCCAACCGCGAAAATCGCACGTCCCATCAATGTGCGCTCAAGGATGAACCACGTTACGAAAGCAGTAACCACGAGCACCAGAACGGTAGCAGGTAGAACCGACACAACACCATTCGATGCGTGATGCGTGAACAAAGACGCCTTACCGAACGCATCCATTGCAGCCGGGATATTCATGAAAAGTGCCGTACCAACGAAGGTCAGAAGGAAACTTCGGATCACATATTGCGTGCCAATCGTTACGATAAGCGACGGCGCTTGTAGCTTCTGCACGAGGAAGCCATTCAGCGCACCAAAACACGCGCCACCCAACGCTGCCAGCACAAGAATGACTGCCATTGGCATTTCGGGGAACAGGTTCGTCACCAACATTGTCAGCGCATACATGACGAAAGCGGCAATAGCTGTAAACGAGACATCAATACCGCCTGACGCCAACACGACCAACACACCCATGGCAAACAAACCACGCACGACGGATGCACGCAGGATATCGACAAGATTGCTCATCTGTAGGAAATCGGGATTGGCTGCGATTACCACCAAGCAGGTGATCACTGTCAGCAAAAGCGTGAACAGTTCCGGTCTCGCACCCATCAGGTCCCAAAGACGAAGCAAAACGCCACGATCTTTCGCGCTGGTCTTTTCTACCGATACGATGTCGGTCATTGCGCGATCTCCTTTGCAGTGCTGGCCATGGATGCATAGATCGCGTCTTCAGTCAGTCCATCGGCATTGTGTGCGGCAACGATACGGCCCTGTCGCATAACGAGAATGCGATCGCAGTTCTGCAAGAGTTCAGGCAGATCGTCGCTGATAATGATGACACCCATTCCATCGTCAGCCAGGCGCTGGATGATGCGGAAAATTGTATCCTTGGAGCCAACATCAACCCCAACGGTCGGACCGTGCAGGATAAGCAGTTGCGGGTTGATCGTCAGCCAACGTCCAATCAGAACACGCTGTTGATTGCCACCTGACAGCGATTGAACGGGAATCGATACGTCTGGTGCAACAATTTGCAGATCGGCTACGCTATCCTCTGCAACTTTCTTGGCTCTTCTGCCACTGATCATGCCCAGCGCATTGCGCAACCGATCAAGAATTGGCAAGGTTATGTTGTCTTGAATAGGCTTTTCCAGAAAAAGCCCTTCTGTAAGACGATCTTCTGGAACATAGCCAATGCCAAAACGGATTGCGTCAGCCGCCGATTGCGGCGCAATTTCTTTGCTGTTCAGTCTGATTTTTCCAGACTTTGCAGGCACAACACCGGCAAGCGCGAGCGCCAGCTCATTACGGCCCGAGTCAAGCAAGCCGGTTATGCCTAATATTTCGCCCTTTTTCAAGGAAAGCGAAACAGATTCAAAGTTCTGCCCATCACTCAGTTGGTCAACATCGAGCATCACTTCGCCGAGTTTTGGCTCGGTGCGATACCGGGTTTCGCTAATCTCGCGACCTGTCATCCAATGACTGAACTCGGCCTTGGTATGCGTAGCAACGTCAAGCTCTGCAACTTTCAAACCATCACGCATGATGATGGCGCGTCCGCCGAGCGACTTGCATTCGTCGAGCTTGTGGGTCACGAAAAGAACGGCGACGCCCTTGCTCAACAGTCCCTCGACAACGCGCAAAAGATTGACGACTTCCTGCCGTGTCAACGACGTTGTCGGCTCATCCATGATGACGAGACGCGCTTCGGAAGCAACTGCGCGGGCAATCGCAATCAGCTGGCGCGTGGCAAGTGGCAACGTGTCGGTTCTACGTTTCAGGGAGGCAGCATCGGTTGGCAGATGAACCTCGGCCAAAGCGCGTCTCGCCGTTTCATTCAGGGCAGAAACATCGAGCCTGCGCGCAAGTTTACCCGATGCTTCAACGAGTTGTTCGGTAAAGGCTACATTTTCGGCAACAGATAGATTGGGAAGCAATGATAGGTCTTGATAGACCGTTTCGATGCCTGCGCGCAAAGAACCGATAGCGCCAATGTCGCCAGCACGGGCGCCTGTTGGTTCGCCATCGATGAAAATCTGCCCCTCATCGGCAGGCTGCGCGCCGGAAAGGATTTTGATCAACGTACTCTTCCCACAGCCATTCTCACCCATCAGGTGATAGATTTGGCCTGCTTCGATAACAAGGCTGACCTCTTTAAGCGCCTTGACGCCACCAAAGGATTTCTTGACGTTTCGAATTTCAAGAAAGGGGGGCGATGATGCAGGTGTTGAATCTGTAGCGTGCATGGACAATTCCTGAAACTCTCAGACACTTTTGCGCCGTGTATTGGTTCAAGGCGCGCAAACTGTTCGGGTGCGATACCGCAGTTTCGGGACTGCTGTGGTGCGAAGCAGACCCGAAATATTATCAGACAAGCGGAGTGCTTCTTAGAACGGGAAGTTCTTGTAGTTGGACTTGTCTACGTCCACCCAAGCCTGACCCTGCATGATGACACCCTTGCCCGGACCCTTGATCACGGTCATCTTCTCATAGCCGGGAACACCAAGGTCCATACCGTCCTTGATTTCCTCGCCCTTGAGAACCAGATCTGCGACCTTGTTCATGACATAGCCGGCGTCTTTCGGGTCCCAGAAGAATATCTGATCAACAGCGCCGCTTTCGAGATATGGACCCGTATCTTTTGGCAGACCAAGACCATAAACGCAGGTCTTGTCCTGAAGGCCAGCTTCTTCGACGGCACGGCCAATGCCGATCACGTCAATAGCGGAGGAGCCCTGAAAACCCTTGATGTCTGGATATTTTCGCAGGATTTCCTTTGCCTTTTCATAGGCTTTATTGGCATCGTTGAAGGATTCATTCTTCTCGGCAACCAGTTCCATGTCTGGATACTGCTTTGCGTTGGCCGCACCAGCATCAACCCACTGATTGTGCGTCAGGCTGCCGAGCGAACCTACGAAAGACGTCCACTTACCGGATTTGCCCATGCAGTTTGCAAGTGCTTCATTGATGCGCGTTCCGAATGCCTTGTTATCGAAGGCTTCGATATCAACATCGACATTGGTCAGGCTGTCGCCTTCGTGAGCGATAACCTTGATACCGCGCTGAGCCGCGCGACGCAGGACGCCTTCAAGCGCTGATGGGTCCATTGGCACAACTGCGATCGCAGACACGTTCTTAGCAACGAGATCTTCGAGAATACGAGCCTGCTGCGCGGCGTCTGCCTTAGCAGGTCCGACCTGACTTGCATTAACGTCAGGATTGTCTTTACCAAATGCATCGACACCTTCATTCATGCGGGTGAACCAGTTTTCACCGGTAACTTTTACAACTGTTGTGATGGTTGGCTTGTCCTGCGCGACGGCAATGCCACCCATCGCTACGCCTGCGAGCACTGTGCAGGCAGTCAGTTTGGAAATTATACGCATGCTTCTCCTCCAATTATAATGATGCTTATTGTTGGGTTTCATTCCTGACGGCCTGCAAGTTTCCTCCCCGCAAGGCCATCAGGGAATTGGTCATCGTCTCAGCCGTAACCAGTAGCCAAGGTGCACGCGCGCTGATGCCAGTAGCACCAGAAGCAACACACCCCATGCAAGATCGCGGAAGAAGTTGGAAATGTTCATGAAGTTGAACAGGCTTGAGAGAATCTGAAGCGCTGTCGCTGCCAGAAGCACGCACAACACTTTGCCATATCCGCCTTCCGGCTTAACACCGCCAAGCACTGCGATAAGGATGGCGATCAGCACATAAGAGCCACCGTAATCCCACTTCACGGAAGAATTGCGTGCCGCGATGATGATCCCTGCGACCGATGCAAGCACACCGCAAATCGTATAGGTGATAAGCAGCATACGCTTTTCATTGATACCGCCGTAACGCGCGGCTTTCGAGTTGCTGCCCATTAGCATTAGCTTCACACCGAAGGGTGTGTACTTCAGAAGAAAAGCCAAGAAAGCAGCGATTGCGAGAAACAGCGCAAAACACATCGGAATGCTGAGAATTGGCATATTGCCGAAGTTATCGAGCGGTTCGATATAGCCTAAGCTGATCGCAGACCCATTGGTCAGGAACACTGCAACGCCAGTGAAAACCAACTGCGTACCAAGCGTCGCGATCAACGGCGTCAAACGCGCATAAGCGATCATGATTCCGTTGATCAACCCACCGACCAGTCCAACTGCGAGCGCTAATCCAGCAAATGTCCATGAGAACAGAAGCGGCGCATCAGCAACCGGAATGATGCTGCGGGCAACAAGGAACGCTATAATTCCTGCGAGATTGGCAAGCGCAATACCGGAAAGATCAATACCACCATTTCCAGAGATCATTGCGAGCATGACGCCGAGCGCAAGCAGACCAAGTTCAGGCACCTGAGCGGCCATAGACTGCAGATTATAACTGTCCATGAAATTGGCGCCGGCAAAAGCCGCACCAGCAGCCAGCACTGCACCATTGATCAAAAGCAGAAAAACCGTCTGCCTATCCACGCCATACGATGACATGTCATCTCCTCCCAGTATCAAGGCTCCCACCCCGCAAAATGAACGGGAAATCCACTAGACATTCTGCCTAATTGAACTATGCCACCCCGCACTGACATTTGTCAGTGTATGTTGTCGCTTGTCAACACATTTTGTTTAAAGCTCATCGAAAGCCCGGATTCTCGGCTTTTTCTGCTTATTGATCTTGGCCGGAGAGCGCCTTCCTCTTACGCTCATCCCTATTGTTAATAAAAATTCTTACATTTGTCGATCATCTATCGAAAAATGTAAGAATTTTAAGAGACGCCATCATACTTTGGGAGAGACCACCCCTGCTAAAGGTGACACAATGGATGCTTCAGTGAGATTATTGGGGTATTTCATGCGCACAGCCATAACACTATCGGCGCGAAATATTTGACGGACTGGATCAGAAATGAAGTCACCAGTGGTCGACCCGTGGCGCTAACACGGACAAGCAATCAATCAGAAATCGTCGGTGATTACGTGCTTTGAATCTTCGTCACAGGACTGTTTTCGCCAAGCGCACGTTTAACGGCAGCGCGCGCCGAGGCCAAGTCTGGCATAACCCAGTTTGGTTCACTACCGAGAAATTTATCAAGAAATGCTATCGCATAACCTGGCATTTCAGAGACATTTTCCTTGTAAGACCACCACGTTCGCAGCTCATCGGCACATTGGTCGATATCTGGCACCGTACCAAACTCTTGCTCCTGCACAGCGGCAATCGCGCAGATACAGTAGTTTGTATAGAGAAATCCCTCCGGCCAGAAGCGAACAATCTCGTAAAGACGAGCGGAATCTCCTGCAGCGTGCTTGGGTGGCGAAACGACCTTGGCGGGCGACAAACGGATCAACTCTCGCAACACGAGAC
This sequence comes from Brucella sp. HL-2, assembly GCF_025846885.2. Taxonomy (NCBI): domain Bacteria; kingdom Pseudomonadati; phylum Pseudomonadota; class Alphaproteobacteria; order Hyphomicrobiales; family Brucellaceae; genus Brucella; species Brucella sp. HL-2. The sequence continues at coordinate 27,346 of NZ_JAOYTK010000005.1, forward strand.
CCGCAGCAAAGGCGATGAAATCCTTACGATCCACCTTGGCGAAGCGCTTGTTTTGATCAACGAGTTCCACCCAGTTCAGAAAGGCTTCGGTGAGCTTCTTTTCGTCAATCTCATATTCGACACCATAAAGCTCATGCAGCAAGCTCGCATGCTTACGAAATGTGGCCCTGAACCAACGCAGTTGACGCAGCCGATGACGCAAATCAGGCATCGATGCCATTTGTTCTCTGAGTAGCAAGTCCATGTTGCGAGCGGCCTCCCGTTTGCAAATGACATTATGCGAAACCGATTCAAAAGTCAGGTGTCTTTCGCCGTTATTTATCGACAAAATTATACATATTGACATTCTAGAAGACAAATGTTCTCTAATTGATGAAAGACGAACTTGGAAAATATCTGGTTCGTTCTTCGTGGGAGGAGAACAAAAATGGCTATCTGGCAATGGGCATTGCTGGCACTCGCCTTGCTTTGGGGCTTTCAGTCTTTGGGCGTCTGGTTCCAGATGCGCCACTATTCCGATGTGATGAAAGGCATCACATCGAAATATTCTGACGGCTTTGTTGGCGCAGGCCATGTGCGCGGACGCTTCGGCAGAGGCGTCATTGTTTTGCTCGTTGTAGACCGCGATTTGGTGGTGCGACGTTTCCTGCAAATGAGCGGTCGGACGGTTTTTGCCCAGTTTATCCGTCGCGAAGGCTTTGAGGGAATGCGCCTCAGCGAATTGCAGGACAATCCCTCAATCGTAGAAGGCACGCCTGAAGTGGTGACTGCCGCCAAACAGGCGATGGAACAGATCGGCCGTATAAGAGGTCAGTCCGACGGGCTCGAACTCGAGGGTTTAAAAGCAGTGGGAGCATAGGAGTTGCTTGCCTAAAACAAGCAACCGAGGAGGAACAATGTCGATAGTGACGATGTTGGCACAACATGCCGACGTAACAATGCAATCTATACATATGGCTGGCAGCATGATTTCTGACGCTGCGCTGCATGGCAAACATGTCGCCGACCAAGCAGGAAACGATCTTCTGCAACTGGCACAAGCAACAACGACTGGACCCGCAGATGCAGGCAGTAGCGGAATTACTGTAGATCAGTTTAAAGAGCGCCTTCAGAACGTCCAACAGGAAGAGCAGCTTGGCTGGCTTGCCTCAATCGGCAAGCATTTCATCGGTGTCTTCCAAAAAGGCGGCGAAGTCTTCGCAGGGTTTGTAACCGGCATTATCCCGACGCTTGTCGTGCTGATGACTGCCTTTTATGCCGTAACAGAACTGGTCGGCGAAAAGCGCGTTCATGGTATTGCGCGTAGCGCGGGGCGTATCGCCCTCACCCGTTATACGGTTCTGCCCGTTCTCTCTGTCTTCTTCCTGACAAACCCGATGGCTTATACATTCGGGTCTTTCCTGGATGAAAAATACAAGCCCGCCTTCTATGATGCTGCGGTTTCCTATGTGCATCCACCACTGGGTCTGTTTCCGCATATTAATCCGGGCGAATATTTCGTCTGGGGTGGCGTGCTCGTCGCGCTTCTCGAACTGGAGAAGAAAGGCGCTGTACCAACCGGCTACCACATCAACGTGGCAATCTGGTACGCAATCGTGGGTCTCGTCGTGATCCTTCTCAAAGGCATGCTTACCGAACGCATCACCGCCATTATGGCGCGGCGTCAGGGCATTGAGCTTTAAGCGGGAATTGGGGAGGACGACATGGTAAAGACCTATAAAGCAGTTAAGATTTCCCGCGGCTCCAACGGTTGGGGCGGCCCGCTTATCATTCAACCGACTGAGCAGCGCAGCAAAGTTGTATCTGTCACGGGCGGCGGCATTCACCCCCTTGCGCGCCAGATCGCTGAACTCACTGGTGCAGAAGCCGTTGACGGTTTTCGCTCACCTCCGATTGAAAGCGAAATGGCTGTCGTAGTTGTCGATTGCGGCGGAACGGCCCGTTGCGGTGTCTATCCGCGCAAGCGCATTCCGACCGTGAACATCACGCCGGTCGGGCAGTCCGGGCCACTGGCGCAATTTATCACTGAAGACATCTACGTTTCTGGCGTGAAGCCGGAGAATATTATTCTTGCTGACGGTTCAGCCGCCGCAGCCCCTGCTGCAGCATCTATTGAAGAAGAAGCGCATCAACCGGTGGAACAGCCAAGCGAAGGTGGACTTGTAGGATTTATCAGCAGCATTGGCCGTGTGATGGGCCGTGTGGTTGGTATTTTCTTCCAGGCCGGACGCCGCACAATCGATCAGGTCATTCGTAACGTCTTGCCGTTCATGGCATTCGTAACGATGCTGATTGGCCTCATCCTTTATACCGGTATTGGTGACATTCTCGCACAGCCACTCGGACCACTAGCCAATAACATTGTCGGTTTGCTGGTGCTCTCTGCAATATGTGGCTTGCCATTCCTGTCGCCGATTTTGGGGCCTGGTGCGGTCATCGCACAGGTTGTCGGTGTGGCAATTATTGGACCGCAGATCGCAAACGGCACCATTGCCCCGGCCATGGCTCTGCCCGCGCTTTTTGCCTACAACACGCAGGTCGGTTGCGACTTCGTACCGGTTGGTCTGGCACTCGGTGAAGCGAAACCCAAGACAATCGAAATTGGTGTTCCCGCTGTTCTGATCAGCCGTCAGATCATGGGTCCGCTTTCTGTCCTGATCGCCTGGGTAGTCAGTCTCGCAGTGCTTTAAAACTCTCAACCTGCCGCGGCAAAAACAGCGGCAGGCTTTCCCTAATTCGTGCAATAGCGATGTTTCCCGATCAATTTTCCAGGGCATCGAACGACAATATCAAGAAAGGACCGCCTCTATGTCGATACATCTGAAAACGCGGATCACCGCGATCGGCCCGGAAGTTGCGGATCTCGCCGAAGGCGGCGTTCTCATTCTCTTTGCCGATGGCTCCCCACCCGAACTTGCAGAAGTGTCCGTAATGCATGTCGTGGAAGAAGGGCCTGAAGCCTCCGCGCCTGCCGTCGGAACCCGTATCACCATAGGCTCGCTCAACGCAGAAATTACTGCCGTCGGCAACAGCGCATGGCAGAAAGTACGCGAAATTGGCCATGTTGTTATTTCGTTTACCGGCGCCCAGTCCACAGATCGTCCGGGTGAAATTTGCGCCAGCGAAATTGCCGGCGAAGAGCTTGTTTCTGTCCTGAAAGAAGGCCAGATTATCATTATTGGCGGCTAAGACCTGCCAAGTATATCGTCAAAATTGCGTGTTAAAACAGATAATTGGAATAGTTTCCGGCAAACAAGATGCTGGAATGTTTCAGGTGTCGCTTTGAGGCTTATATAAATGGAACGCTCGACTATCGTCCGGGTGCACGAAGGGCTGCATGCACGCCCAGCAACCCGCTTCGTTAAACTGGCCAAGGGTTTTGAAAGCGACATCGAAATCGCCAAGGCAGGAAAAAGCGTCAGTGCCAAAAGCTCCGTCAAGCTGATGCTTCTTGGTGTCAAAGAGCTCGATGAAGTCACAGTACGCGCCGATGGAGCTGATGCCATTGAAGCAATCGAAGCACTGATAGGCTATCTGGAAAACCCTCAAGCTGGCCTTGAAGAAAACAGCGCTGTGACACCGGTCGCTGCAGCACCAGACATTCAACCGAAGTCGGTGCCTACTGTCCTACCAGCAACAATCGCAAAGTTACCCAATGGGCAAATAAAGGGTGTCGGTGCAAGTGAAGGCGTTTCTTTAGGCGCTGCGTTTGCGTTCTTCCCGGAAAAAATCAAGCCACTCGGTCGAAAGCTCGCAACTTCTGAAATTGAAAACGAAGTTGCCCATTTCAAATCGGCAATCGCAACTGTGCAACAACGCATGGATGAATCGCTCACCACAGGAAACCTCGCGGATACAGATCGCGGCATCATTGCAGCATTGAAAGATATTGCGGCTGATGACAGCCTGACTGAAGAAGCTATCTCGCTCATTCGCGGGGGCATGGATGCAATTTCGGCAATGCTAGGAGCGGCATCCACAGTTGCCGGACAATTTGCGGCACTTGACGATCCTTATCTCAATGCACGCGCGGATGATGTGCATGCCGTCAGCCGTCAAATTTGCCTCGCCCTTCTCGGCAAAGAAGACATCAATCTGGAAAGCTTACCGGCAGGGTCCGTACTTATCGCCGAAGACATTGGTGCGTGGGATTTGGCGCGCGCTCCGCTCAAAAAAATCAAAGGAGTTGTTTGCGGACATGGCGGTGCAACATCGCATGTTGCAATCATCGCCCGCACGCATGGCATACCCGCCGTTTTGGGCCTCGGAAGCGCCGTTCTGCAGCTCAAAAATTCTAAAATCGTTGCTGTTGATGGCAGTAGCGGCATCGTCCATTCGGACCCGGATGCAGCCACTCGCAACGACATCGAAGCACGTATTGCCACAACATTGCAGGAAAAGCAGGCGCTTGATGCTTATCGCTCGATAATCCCTCGACGCGCAGACGGGACCATCATCGAAGTCGCAGCCAATATGGGCGCGCTTGAAGAAATCGACGTCGCCCTTGAAGCCGGCGCCATGGGTGTTGGACTTTTCCGCACCGAGCTGCTTTTCATGAAGCATATTCACTTGCCGTCTGAAGACATGCAGACTGAAACCTATTCAGCGCTTCTCAAAGCATTTGCACCGTATTCGGTTATTGTCCGCACACTTGATATCGGTGGCGATAAACCCATTGCAGGTATCGAGTTTCCTGAAGAGGAAAATCCTTTCCTTGGCTGGCGCGGCATTCGCATGTGTCTGGATCGTTTGGACGTGTTCAAACCGCAGCTGCGCGCCTTGTTGCGCTCAGCCGTCAACGGCAATCTCAAGGTGATGCTGCCGATGATCTCGGATGTCGAAGAGATCCGTGCAACCAGGCGACTGATTTCAGAATGCATCAGCGAACTTAAAAGCGAAGGCAAAGCCTATGCGGAGTTCGATCTGGGTGTGATGATCGAGACGCCTGCAGCTGTGTTCGCTGCCAGAGAGCTCGCAAAGGAAGCCGCCTTCTTCTCCATCGGTACCAATGATCTCACACAGTATGTGATGGCCGCTGATCGGCTAAACCCTACTGTCGCCAAACTAAACGATGTAAGCCACCCGGCTGTCATGGCCGCAATTGAGATGACCGCAAAGGCGGGCACCGAAGCTGGCATCATGGTCGGCATGTGCGGCGAAGCAGCAGGCAGGCCCGAACTCATTGGCGAGTTTCTGCGCATGGGACTGACAGAACTCAGTATGAGCCCGGCTTCAATTCCGCGCGCAAAAAAGGCTATTACGGATATGTTGGCAAACTAGGATATCGCTTAGGTTGCATAGCTAGCCCGGATCTTAGTATCCGGGCTTTGCTTTATGGCAGGTGCGCAATCAAGGTCTTGAAAAGATTTTCAAGCTGCGCCTGATCGCGGTCTTCGGTAGCCTGCATCAGACGCTCATCCCGCGCATCCAAAGCCAAAATGGCACTTTCCAGCAGATCAATTCCCTCCAGATCGGCGGCTTTGGCCGTCACCAAACCACATGCCAAGCCGACAGCAGCGAAACACATCGTTTCAAATCTACGCAAGGCTTGGGGGTCGCGATGGCCATCGAGTGAGATAAAGCGAACCGGCTTTTCCGCAAGAAACTGGAGGAAAATTGCCGTGACGGCCTTGGCAGTTTCATTGATTTTTTTGTCACCCGCTTCGGCGGCAAATGCGCTCTTCAATAAAGCCCCATGCTTGCGCATCACTTTTGCATGGACCGTGACGAACACAGCCTCCTGGATCAGCACATTCTGCAGCTGATTGCGACGAAGTACCTCCTTCGTGAGATAGTACATATCCTTGCGGAAAGAGCGCACGCCTTCCGATCCACTACCAAAATACACTGCCAGACTTTTGGTATGGGGCGCCCTGTTATGGACGGTTGGATTAGACGAAATCAACGAAATGGAGATTGTTTCAGCCGTCGTCAGCGCCTTATCCATCATGCTTGCTGCATGACCCAGAAGCAGTTCCGGCGACACGATTTCACGCGGCCGGGGAGCTGCCTGTTCGCCCTGCAAACTTTCATGACGATTGCGACGAATCATATATCGAACCTCGCGCAGACGGTCCTTCAGATTGACTGCAATTTCTTCCGAAAGAATGCGCAACATATTCATTTTCCTTAACCGCAGCGCCATCAGTATAACATGGACAGAGCGCATGAATTATTGTTTGCCTTCACATGGAAAAGCAATAGGTTCGCTTTAAGAGTATCACTTCTATAATGCAGTAATGCGCCAATAATTTGAGGGATTATTTTGAAAAAAGCCGGCAAGAAGACTCAAAAGAATCCGGAGACAGCTGACCTCATCATTGGATCGGAAGGCGTTGCCGCAGAAAACCGCACGAGCCGGTTGAGAACGCGTGCGGCGTGGATGTATTACGTCGAACAAATGACCCAGAATGACATCGCGGAAGCGCTTGGTGTTGGTCGGGTGACAATCGTTCGCCTTCTTGCTGATGCCCGTGCGCGCAATGAAGTAAAGATTACCATCGAAGGCAAGCTGGCAAGCTTGACCGCACTCGAAGTGGAGCTGGAAAAGACCTTCGGTCTGGAGCGCGCTATTGTAGCGCCGCTCTCATCACCAGATATCGATCCTATTCCACCAATCAGTGCTGCGACAGGCGCTTATCTTTCGGAAAAAGTTCAGCATGGTATGACAATCGGAGTGGGATGGGGCCGAACCCTGTCCAGCACCCTTCAACATATCGGTGCGCGACCGCTGAATGATCTGAAGGTCATTTCTCTGCTCGGTGGCATCGTTCAACCGCGCCGTTCTAACCCGCCGGAATTTGCCTGGCAGTTCGCGCAGATTTTTCAGGGTGAAGGATATTTGATCCCCGCGCCTGCATTGGTTGATAGCAAGGAAACGCGGATAGCCCTTATCGAGCGTTGTGGGCTCAATACCGTGCTCGACATGGCTGAAGAGCTCGACATGGTTCTGCTTAGCGTTGGTGACATTCAAACCGCAAGCAGCACATCTTATCGTGTCGGTTTGATTGACGAACAGCAGAAGCTCTCGCTTATTGAAAATGGCGCTGTTGGCGACGTGCTTTTCCACTTTTATGACAAGAGTGGCAAGATCGTGGATGATCCCGTGCATGACAGGGTAATGTCGGCCAAAATCGAAAGCCTTCAAAAATCACCGCAACGCATTCTCACATCGGGCGGGAAAGAGAAGATCGCTGCCCTGCTTGGCGCAATCGAACTTCTGAGGCCAACAGTTCTCATCACCGATGAAGAAAGCGCTGCACAGATGCTTAAAGACAGAGCGCAATCAGACTAAAAACAAAAAAGCACATCGTCACAAAACGATGTGCTTTCTTTTCCAATCACCGCAACTAAGCATCAATTGGCAGCCATTGCGCACTCTTTAAGGATTTGCAGCACAGCACCGCGCTCTTCAATTTGTGGCATATGTCCACATCCTGCAAAAATGTGGATGCCCACTTTTCCTGGCAAGCCGTGTGCATGGGCAACGGGAATAACCCGATCCTCTGCCCCGAAGATGAGCCGCACCGGTATAGCCAGCGACGTAATGCTTGAACGAACCTCAAAAGTCTGCGTGCCATCCGCGAAGAACCTGTCGCCAATCGCGCCTTGCGTAGTGCGCAATTCTGCGTCGGAAGCTTGCGCAACCGTTGCATTAATGAATGGCTTCGTCAGATGACTCTCATCGGCAACGAGCAGCTTCAACCAGGGAACGATGCTTGCTTCGCTTTTCGCGCCGATAAGACCCTTTATGAACGCACCATTGACCTGCGGCCCCAAACCACCTGAAGAAATCAGCAGTAGAGAACGCACATCAACAACACCACGCGCAGCGGTGACTGTGGCAACTGCTCCGCCAAGCGAGTGACCTACCAATAGACATGACGTCACACCGAAGGCCGCAAGCGTCGTTTCGACGGCAGCGGCAATGTCATCTATGCTTTCAGGAACGACACGTGGTGAATTGCCGTGTCCCGGAAGATCAAGTGCCAATATCGGATGACCGAGCGATGCCCCGGCAAACAATCCACGCCATGAGTTGAGGTCAGCCGCAAAGCCGTGGATCAAAACAATCGGCAAGCGATTGGCCTCACCCTCACGCAACCAGACTGCGCTTAACTGACCAATGGCAGCACCATCTGTGTTTGTGCGTACAGACGATTTAGTCTTTGCAGCCAACGGCTTTGTGACGGCGACATTGCTTTCAACGTCCTTTTTCTGGACACGACCTTTGGGTCCAGAACCCAAGACACTTGCAAGATCAACGCCCGCTTCACGCGCAAGGCGACGTGCAAGCGGCGTTGCCCGTACACCATCAGCCGAGTCAACTGCATCATTTTGGGAGGACTTAGGCTCAACTTGTTGTTGGACGGCTGGTTCAATGACAGTGTTGACGGAAGCTGGAACAGGCTTCTCTTCGACAACAGGTGCTGAAGTCCCAACTCGCTCTTCGCCTTCATCATAAATCCAGGCGACAGTCTGGCCAACCGGCACAACAGCGCCTTCCACGGCACTGATATCCGCAATAGTTCCTGATGCCGGAGCATCGACTTCCATCGCAGCCTTGTCAGTCTCAATTTCAAAGAGAAGCTGGCCCTTCGTGACAGTATCGCCATCTTTGGCGTACCAGCGCGAAATCTGCCCCGTCTCCATATCCATATCGACCTTGGGGAGAATGACTTCCACAGCCATGGTCAGCGTACTCCCTTAGCCAGATCACGCGCGCTTTTCAAGATATCAGGCACCTGTGGAACGGTTGCGCGTTCAAGGTCGGGATTATACGGAATTGGAGTTTCCGCCCCGCCAAGACGCACAATCGGTGCATCAAGATAATCAAAAGCATCGCTTTCTGCGATGATCGCGGAGATTTCAGCACCAATACCAAGTGTCTTGACCGCTTCATAAACGCATAGAAGCTTGGAAGTCTTCTTCACGCTTTTAATGATGGTTTCACGATCAATCGGACGCACGGTGCGCAGATCAATCACTTCAACATCAATGCCTTCTTTGGCGAGTTCTGCGGCAGCATCAAGCGCCTTATGAACCATGATTGCGGTGGCGACGATGGTAAGATCGCGGCCTTCGCGCACCACATCGGCCTTGCCGATCGGCACAGTGTAGAATCCTTCAGGTACGGGACCCTTGGTCTTATAGAGGAGCTTGTGCTCGAAAATCATGACTGGATCAGGATCTTCAACGGCTGCAAGTAACATGCCTTTTGCATCATAGGGCGTTGACGGCTGCAGAACCTTGAGGCCGGGAACATGGCCCAGCCATGCTTCAAGGCTCTGGCTGTGCTGCGCCGCAGCGCCCGTTCCCGAACCCGCTGGAAAACGCATGACCAGCGGAACCGAGACCGCGCCACCAAGCATATAGCGGATTTTTGCGGCCTGATTGACTATCTGCTCCATCGCCAAAGCGGCAAAGTCAGAGAACTGGAATTCAAAGATCGGACGCATGCCGGTAAGTGCCGCACCAACGGCAACGCCGGCGCCGCCGAGTTCAGAAATCGGTGTATCCATAACGCGGTCTTCGCCAAAGCGATGGACCAAATCACCGGTCACCTGAAATGCGCCGCCATAGACGCCAATGTCTTCACCCATAAGAAACACGCGTTCGTCGCGCTCCATGGCAATTGCCATAGCTTCCTGGATGGCTTGCGAATAGCTCAACTCACGGATTGTCGTGTCCATGTTCAAATATCGTCCGTGTAAACGTCGCGGGTCAGGTTGGTCAAATCAGGCGCAGGGCTGTTCTTGGCGAATTCAATCGCGTCAGCGATTTCCTTCTCGACCTCAGCACGTATTGCCTCGATCTCGGCATCATTGATGAAGCCGTAAGCCTTCATATCAGCCTCAAAATGCGCAATCGGATCGCGATCATTCTGCCAATGTTCAATTTCTTCCTTGGTGCGATAGCGGTTGCGGTCGCTCTTGGAATGCCCCCTGATGCGGTAAGTCTTATTTTCAATCAGCGTTGGCCCATCACCGCGCCGTGCGCGTTCTGTGGCGTTATTGACGGCCTCTGCCACTTCCGACAGGTTGTTTCCGTCGACAATTACGCCTGGCATATTATAGGCCGAGGCACGGTCAGCCACGTTTGCAACCGCAGTCGACCGCTTCGTCGACGTCGACATGCCGTAGCCATTGTTTTCGCAGATGAAAACGACCGGGAGCTTCCAGACGGAGGCCATATTGAGTGCTTCATGAAACGCGCCCTCATTATTCGCACCGTCACCAAAAAACGACACGACAACCTTGCCATTTTTCTGCTTCTTGGCAGAGAGTGCTGCACCGACAGCAATCGGAATACCACCGCCGACAATGCCATTTGCACCAAGATTACCCTTGGACACGTCAGCAATGTGCATCGAGCCGCCCCGGCCTTTGCAATAGCCGGTTTCCTTGCCGAAAAACTCGGCAAACATGCGCTTCACGTCCGCCCCCTTGGCGATGCAATGACCATGACCACGATGAGTCGAGGTGATCATGTCGTCATCATTCAGCGGCAGGCACGAGCCCATCGCACTAGCTTCCTGCCCGATGGACAGATGCATCGTTCCGTGAATAAGACCGCGTGTGTAGCTTTCTTCCGCACCCTCTTCAAAGCGGCGGATGAGATACATTTTATGCAGCGCTTCCTTAAGCTGATCCGGGGAGTAAGTACGGAAAGCATAAGGCAAGTTGTGACGGTCACCCGTATCCTGCGGTTCGACTTTTTTGGCTTGAACCATGGTTTTTTGTCCTCACGCTCCGTAAACGAGCTTGTCTTGACGCGCGCGCAGTTCAGCAATCTTGGAACCGGGGGCGACTGCAGCATTATCGTAAGTGATGAGTTCACCCTTCTTGATCGGCTTGGTTACACTGCCACCCTGCAGAAGGCCGCAAGGAATGGCGTGAGCACTAAGTGCCTCGCCGGTGGTCATTATCCAGGCGCGGTAGCAATATTCGCCAATGGCATCGAGCTTTTCGCCGGGCTGCATGTCCTTCTTGGCAACGGCAGCCACTTCAGCGACAGGCGTTGAAAGTGGAACCATGTCCGGCTTTCCGTAAAGCACGACGCGCGCACAGGTGAGTGGCACTTCAAGAGAAGTCAGGTGATATGGACGATGGAATGTGAAGTATGGCCCCTTCCCCATCTTCAAATCTTCCATGCGTTCGGAAATGCGCGGATGGGACATGTCAGCAACAACGAAGACGCCGGGAGCAACGCCCTTGCCAATCGAATAATCAACGACACCGACCTTCGACAGCACGCCGCCGTCTTTCTCGGGGATCAGGGTCTTATTAAGCTGATCAAGCGTTGCTGCAGGGCCATGCATGCCGGCTTTATCGGGGACCAGTCCGGTAGCATTGGCGATGGCAGCCATTTCGACCATGGTCTTTGAACCATCGACGAATTCAACCAACATACGCACGTTCATATTACGGCGCGTTGCTTCTTCCAGATACTCGTCTGGAATAGCGTCGATGTTGAGCGGGTTATTCTTACCCTTGCCAGCAGCCACAATCGGGTGGCCCATTGCGGTCACAAACTCGATCAGTTCCATACAGGATGACGGTTCATCACCTGCGCCCAGCGAATAGGTCACGCCAAGACGTTCCGCTTCGGCTTTCAGATAAGCGCCGATGGTGACGTCAGCTTCGACATTCATCATGACAAGATGCTTGCCATGTTCCATTGCACGAAGACCGATTTCAGCACCGACAGCCGGAACACCCGTCGCGTCGATCACAACATCGATAAGATCGTTCTCAAGAATCAGATTAGCATTATCGGTTACGGCAACCTTATGCGCTTCCATCGCAGCGGTGAGATCAGAAGCCGTGGAAACCTCACGACCATGACCTTCTTCCTGAAAGGCGATATCGACAGCTTTAAGGGCGTTTGGAACGCGCAGTTCGGAGATAGCACCAACTTCGATACCCGGCATATGCGCAACGCGTGTGACGATATCGGTGCCCATTTCGCCTGAGCCAATCAGTCCGATGCGAATTGGTCGCCCACTATCCGCCCGGGCCTGCATATCACGCGCCAAACCTGTCAACGCCACGTTGGTTGCCATCGTTTCCTCCTGAACGTCCTTGCGAAACTTTTGCAGTCTCCTCTGATAACCTATCAATTAATGAACATTTGTTTCTAAGTCAATACCAGTGTTCATTCTATGCGACATCAACCCTCCTCGAAATGCCATCTTGTTATTCAACTTTAGTTTGCTATAGAATACAAATGTTCTGCCGTTTCGCCCAATTCTCATTTTGAACAGTCGATACGTGCGAGCTAATAATGGCGTTCTGTGAGCTCGGCGCACTTTGGAAGTGTCCGGGGGGAGGAGATTAGAATGGACGCATTTCTGAGCGGACTAAAAACGGCAGTCGATACGCTTGGGGCAACAGTCCTGTTGCCTGTCGTAATTTTCATTATTGCAGTGATACTCGGGGCAAAAGTTGGCAAAGCCTTTCGCGCCGCCATAACCATTGGCGTCGCTTTCATCGGTATTAATCTGGTACTCGGCCTTATGTTCACCTCTATCGGTGAAGTGGCTCAAGCCATTGTGACCAACACCGGCATTAAGCGCGACATCGTTGATGTTGGCTGGCCATCCGCTGCGGCAATTGCCTTTGGTTCATCCGTGGGTCTCTGGGTTATCCCGGTCGGCATACTGGTCAACATCGTTCTTCTGCTGCTGCGCTGGACGCGCACACTGAATGTGGACGTTTGGAACTTCTGGCATTTTGCTTTCGTAGGCTCGCTAGTTGTTGCGGCAACCGATAACCTTGCTTACGGCATCATCGTTGCAGCAATGGTTGCGGCACTGTCCTTGTTGTTTGCGGACTGGTCGGCGCGCGCTGTTCAGCAATTCTACGGCATACCCGGGGTTTCCGTACCGCATCTGGCTTCGGCACAAATTCTGCCAATTGCCATCGTGCTCAACTGGATCATGGATCGCATCCCTGGCATCAACAAAATCAATATCAGCACCGAAACCATTGAACGTCGCTTCGGTGTGTTTGGCGAGCCTGTTGTTCTTGGTCTGATTATCGGTCTGGTGCTTGGTCTTATCGCTTTTTACAATGCTGGCGATTTCGGCACAATCCTCGCCAAGGTTCTCGGCACAGGCATGACGCTTGCAGCTGTTATGCTGCTTCTGCCACGCATGGTAAAAATCCTCATGGAAGGCCTGTTGCCAGTATCTGATGCGGCGCAGGAATTCGTGCGTAAACGTACTGGCGACCGTGAACTTCTTGTCGGTCTCGATTCTGCGATCCTCATCGGCCATCCGGCGGCAATCTCGTCGTCGCTGATCTTGGTGCCGATTGCGATTATTCTGTCGGTGATCTTGCCGGGCAACCGCGTGATCCTGTTTGCCGATCTCGCTGTGATTCCGTTCATCGTTGCCATGACTGCACCGCTTCTGAAAGGAAACGTGTTCCGCATGGTCGTGGTGGGCACGATCACTTTGGCTATCGGCTTCTATGTTGCCAATGCACTTGCACCACTGTTCACCAGTGCCGCAGTTGCATCGGGCTTCAAGCTGCCTGAAAACGCTCTGCAGATTACTTCAGTGGTGGATGGATTCCTGTGGGTGCCTTACATCATTATCTCAGCTATCCAGTGGCTTGGTGCTATTGGTATCGCTGTGATAGCCGTTGTTATTGCTGCACTTTTCATGCTCTATCGCCGCAATACATTGGCGTGGGAACGCGCGGCCGGTGCAGAGGATGAACCTGCGGACGAGATAACCACCTAACAGTGGAAATTACCTTTGCAATATAATCTAAGCCGCACGTCGATCTCGGCGTGCGGTCTTTTTCAAACGGAGAATGGAATGGCTGCTGGTCTGATTGATTATCTCGACCCACAAGCGATTGAGCTTCAGAGCGAAGCGAAAACCAACGAAGAGATTATCCGGATATTGGCTGGCAAGCTGGAGAAGCTGGGTTATGTCAAGCCAAGCTATACCGACGCTGTCGTCAGCCGCGAATTGATAATGCCGACAGGATTGCCGCTTGAGCGGGACGATAACGTTGCAGTGCCTCACACCGATCCTGAGCATGTAATCAAGGCTGGTATTGCATTCGCGACACTGAAATCGCCTATCCAGTTTGCCAATATGGAAGATCCGGAAGAAGCTGTCCCGGTTGGATATGTGTTTTTGCTTGCCATCAATGACAAGGACAAACAGATTGAGACTTTGCAGCAGATCATGGCAACCATTCAGGATGCTGATGCGCTCGACAGGTTGAAAGCAGCGCGCACGATTCAAGACGTTGAGGCCGCACTGCAATAACGACTAATCATCCTACGGGCGCAGGTCTTTACAACTGAATTCGAGACAAGAAAAATACGATATTTGCGCATTTCATTGAATGCACGAACACCAATTGGAGGAAACCATGGCTAAAATGAAAACAATTCTCTTCGCTTGCGGCACAGGTGTTGCGACATCTACGGCAGTGAATGCAGCCGTTACCGAAGAAATGAAAAAGCGTGGGCTGACCTTCAATGCTCAACAGGCAAAAGCAACGGAAGTTCCTTCTCTTGCCGACAATGTGGATTTCATCGTCTCCACAACGCCTATTTCGGCTTCAGTTACCAAGCCGGTCATCAAGGGCCTACCCTTCCTGACCGGCATCGGCAAAGATAAAGCATTCGACGACATCGAAGCTGAATTGCGCAAATAATCACGGCTGACTGAAGCTTAAAGAGATGGAGGTCGTTAGAGGCCGTATCTCACCAAAACTGACGAAAGCGCTGGCCCACCAGCGCTTTTATGCTTTCTGAATGACGCGAACGCTCTGACCACCACCGATGTCGACCAATTGCGTGATCGGAGGCAACTGATGCACATCATGAGTGCCAAAACTTTCTGGATAAAACCCGAAGCCTTCTGGCGCTTGAGGCGGACTTCTTTCATCAATCAGAGGCGCACCCGACAATTCTGTCATAGGATCTGGAATGGCCGATATCAGTCGGCGTGTGTAGGGATGCGTCGGGTTTGAAAATATCCGGTCCCATGGACCGCTTTCAACAATCTGCCCGAAATACATCACAGCCACACGGTCGCTCATGTGCTCCACGACGCTCAGATCATGACTGATCATAATATAGGACAAGCCCAGCCGATCTTTAAGTTCCAGCAGCAGGTTTATGATCTGCGCGCGGATAGAAACATCAAGTGCGGAAACGGGTTCATCAAGCACGATAACTTTCGGATTAAGCAGCAGAGCACGCGCTATCCCGATACGCTGGCGCTGGCCGCCTGAAAACTCATGTGGGTAACGCTTTGCCTGCTCTGGTTTCAGGCCGACAAGACGCAAGATTTCGTCAACACGTCCATCCACTTCGCTGCGAGACTTCACTCCATGAAGCCGCAACGGGGCAGCAAGCGACGTATAAACCGTCTGACGCGGATTAAGAGAAGCGAAAGGGTCCTGAAAAACCATTTGCGCCATTTTCGCGCGCTCTAATCGTGAAGGCTCATCCCTGTCTGTGATAGGTCTTCCTTCAAAGTAAATTTGCCCGCTCGTTGGCTTCTGCAAGCCAACAATGGAGAGTGCGAGTGTGGATTTGCCGCAGCCGGATTCTCCGACAATGGACAGGCACTCACCTTTGTTCAAGGTAAGACTGAGATTGTTGACAGCACGCAGCAATTGTGTCGACCGGCTGAATATGCCGCTACTTATAGGAAAGTGAACACTAAGATCATCAATACTGACCAAAGGCTCTGCAAATTTTGTCGAATGCATGTCATTCATGATGAAAGCACCTCACTGAGCCTGCATCTTGCAACGGCGTCCATCCGGGTTTTTCAGCCCGGCAGATGTCTGTCGCGCGCGTACAGCGTGGCTCAAACCTGCAACCTTGCGGGAATGCCGAAATTGAGGGAACAACACCTTCGATTTCCTGCAATTGGCGCTGACCTTCCTTCTGGCGGGAGCCAAGCTGTGGAAGCGAGGCAAGAAGACCATGGGCATAAGGATGCGTCGGATGATGAAAGAGGCCTGCGGTTACTCTTTCTTCGACAAGATGTCCCGCATACATGACCCCCACGCGCCGGCACATCTTGGCAATGACACCAAGATCGTGACTAATCATAAGCACCGAAGTGCCTCGTGCTGTGCAAAGTTCCTGCATCAGACGCAGAATTTCTGCCTGAACAGTCACGTCGAGCGCGGTCGTGGGCTCGTCCGCAATCAATAGATCAGGGTTACAGGCCAGCGCGATGGCGATCATCACGCGCTGGCGCATACCGCCTGACATCTGGTGCGGATAGTTCTTCACGCGTTGCTCAGGCGCAGGAACCTGAACGCTGCCCAGCGCTTCGACTGCCTTTTGCTCGGCCTCATGCCATGTTGCGCCCTGATGCAGTACGAACATTTCTGCGATTTGCCGACCAACAGGAGACAAAGGGTTAAGAGCTGTCATCGGCTCCTGAAAGATCATCGCGATCCGATTGCCACGCAGCTTTCGTATGTCGCGCGATGACATGGATTGCAGATCCTGCCCTTTGAACCGGATCGCGCCCCCTGTGACCAAAAGTGGCTTGCGCAACAGTCCAATCATCGACAGAGCGGTTATGCTCTTTCCGCACCCGGACTCTCCAACAAGACCAAATGTTTCACCAGCGCCAATTGTAAAGGACACGTCTTCGACCACGTTATGTCGGACGGAACCCGAAGCGATGTCGATGCGAAGGTTTTCCACCTCGAGAAGTGCTTTTTCACTCATACCTTACGCGTCCTCATATGCGGGTCGAGCCAATCACGCAGGCCATCACCGAAAAGATTGAGCCCAAGCACGGTAAAAAAGATGGCAAGGCCGGGAAAAATTGCCGCCCATGGCGCGCTGACAATCAGCTCACGTGCATCGGTGAGCATATTACCCCAGCTTGGTTCTGGGGGACTGATACCGAGGCCAAGGTAAGAAAGTGCGGCTTCCGCCAGAATGGCGTCGCCCATACCAAGCGTACCGATGACGAGGATTGGTCCGATCATATTCGGCACAATCTGTGTGATCATGATGCGAACATCGCTGTAGCCAAGCATCTTCGCCGCCTGAATATAGCCTTGCTTTTTAAGCGATAGCGTTGAGCTACGCGCAATGCGGCATGTCCATGACCAGTTCGTCAAACCGAGTGCAAGCAGGAGGCTCGGCAGACCGGGTCCGAGAACTGCCATGATCGCCAGAGCAAAAATCAGCGAAGGTATAGCCAGCATCAGATTGGTGAGGCCGTTCACGAAATCATCCCACCAGCCACCAAAATAGCCGGCCGAAATGCCAAAGCAGAGCCCGATAACTGTGTTGATGCACTGCGATACGACACCGACGGTCAAAGAGACCTGCGCACCATAAAGGATACGAGAATAGACGTCGCGCCCTTGCGCATCAGTGCCGAACCAGAACTGCGCGTCTGGAGGCAGTTCTGCATTCATCAGGTCAGCATCGAGAACCGGATTATAATGGGCCAGTAGCGGCGCAAACACTGCAGCCGTCATAATGATAGCGCATACAAGGCCGCCGAATACGAGATTGAAACGGAGTTTCATGGGCTTACTCGTGGCTTATGCGCGGATCAATGACCGCGTAGAGGATGTCAACGATCGTATTGATGGTGAGAAACCACAATACAATCACGAGAATTGCCCCCTGAACAACAGGAATGTCACGCATCGAAACACTGTCGATAAGCAACGAACCGAGCCCCGGCCAGGAGAACAGCTTCTCAACCACTACGGCCTGCCCCATCATCGACCCGAACTGCAGGCCAATGGTCGTGATGATCAGCACCAGCGCATTGCGCATGACATGCCACTTCACAAGGCGAAAACTGTTCATGCCTTTCGAACGTGCAGTGCGGATGAAATCGGCACCCATGACTTCAAGCACTGCCGCACGTGTCGTCCGTGCCAGCAATGCAAGTGGTGCAACGCCCAATGTAAGAGCCGGCAGGATGATGTTGCGTATGCCGCCATCTCCATAGCCAAAACTTGGCAGCCACCCGAGCGTCAGAGCGAAGAGGTACATGGCAAGCAAGCCAAGCCAGAACTGCGGCAGCGAGAGGCCGGACACCGCGCTTATCATCGTTACGCTGTCAAGAATGCTTCCGGGCTTGAGCGCTGCCAGAAACCCGAGTGGCACACCGAGCAGAATAGCAAAGCCCATGGCAGCAAAGGCTAGTTTAAGCGTCGGCCACATACGTTCCTGAATGAGCGAAACAACCGGCTGCCTTGACCGGTAGGAGGTGCCAAGATCGAATTGTGCCAACTGAACCAAATAGTTGCCAAACCGCACATGAACGGGCTTGTCGAGCCCAAACTCCTGTGTGATTTTTTCAACCATTTTCGGGTCATTCATACCCTTGCCATTGGCAACAAGGCTGGTCGCGATGCTTCCAGGAACAACACTGAAAATGACAAAGATCAGCAGTGATACCGCAATAATTGTCGGTATCATCTGCAAAACGCGGCGCACAATAAAATAGAGCACACGGTCCTCCTTTCGGATCAGCGTGAAACACGCTGGAGCAAAGGGGATCAGTGGCCCGCCCGGAAACGAGCGGGCCGATCCAGATCAGCTTGAATTAGAGCGTATCCCGAAAAATATGAAACGGTTTTCGAAAAGATGCACGCTAAAACAAACGGTTAGTGCACCGATCTGATTCAATCAGATCGAAACGCGCTCTAACGACCGGACGGAACCGTGTCGTCCACCCAAAGCTTTTCATAGGACTGAACCGCGAGCTCTGCCGAGTTTGGCTGCAAACCATGTAGCCATGGCTGATGTGCCATGACGGCCTTATTGTAGTTGAAGAACCAGACTGGTGCTTCTTCCTGCAACAGATTGTTGGCTTTCTTCAGAAGCTCGTTTTTCTCTTCTTCGGTTTTAGCCAGCTTTGCTTCATCGACAATCTTATCGAATTCAGCATTAGCGAACTTCTGGTAGTTGCATGCTGATTGCGGTGTCGTCGAATAAAAACACTGCATTGCCGTCAAGGCATCTGGGCCGCTTTCAAGCGACCACATATAGGCCTGGAAATTACCGGCAGGAACCACATCAGCAAGCACTGACGCTTCCACAGGCTTGGCTTTCACCTTGATCCCGACCTTGTCCAGCATCGGAATAATAGCTTGAACAATGGTCAGACCCCAGCTTTCATTCTGTGTTGCGGTCAGCTCAAATTCAAACCCGTCTGGATAACCAGCTTCTGCAAGCAAGGCCTTGGCCTTTTCAGGATCATATGGATATGGCTTCGCATCCTTGTCAAAAGCAGGTGATGAGTTCGGCAGCCAACCAACCGCACGGTAAGCCTTGTCTTTGACCAGACGCTTTATGATCAGATCACTATCGATGGCGTAATTGATCGCCTGACGGACGCGCTTATCCTGAAATGGTTTGAAATCCGGGTTAAAGCCGACGGCGCGAGTGTAAACCTCGGCAACCTCGACCATGTTCTTGGAAAGCTCAGGGTCCGCGAGATAGGCGGTGTATTGCGCCGGTCCAAGCACCGCCACGTCGATTTCCTTATTACGGAACGCAACGTCGCGTGCGGAGGCATCCCCCATGATCATGATGTTGATTTTGTCGGCGTAAGGTTTGCCTTTTTCGTAATATTTGTCCCACTTTTCAACTGTCAGACGGGATCCCGGCACATACTGGGCAAACTTGTAAGGTCCTAGACCAATCGGATGCCGCTGGAATTCGTCGCTGTCGCCCTGACCCGCTGGATAGATTGCAGTATTGTTGCGCATGAACTGATAGCCGGGATCAATTGGCTGCTTGAGTGTGATTTCCAACGTATGATCATCGATCTTCTTCAGGCCGGAAATTTCCTTGGCCTTACCCTGCGTGTATTCTTCCGCTCCCTTGATCTCCGCAATGTACCGCGCGGGTGGGAATGCCTTCTTTGGGTCCATTATCCGGGTATAGCTCCAGATAATATCATCTGCTGTCAGCGGTTTACCGTCATGGAAAAATGCATCCTGACGCAGCTTGTAAGTATAGAGGAGCTTATCTTCCGAAACGCTCACATCTGTTGCGAGACCCAAAACAGGCTTGTTCTGATCCGCATCCCAATCATAAAGCGTGCGATGAATGGCTTTCGCGTAAAATTCGTCCTGTGTCGCTGGCGACGATTGAACATCCAGCGTCGAGAAGCTGTCCCCATAAGGCGCAACAAAATTGATGACGCCTCCAGAACGTGGCTCGTCAGCAGCGTAAGCTGCGGTTCCCGCCATCAATGCAACGGACATCGCTGCAAGCAATGTAAATTTTCTCATAGTTGTCCCCTTTTTTACTTTGTTTTTGTTATCGAATGAACGTTTCAGGCAGATTGGCCAAAGCTTCGCTGCTTGGCCTCCCTACGAACGTTCGAACACCACTTCGCCTTCACGAATGGTGAGCACGCAATGCGTATCGTTGAGAATTTCCGCTGGTTTTGCCGTGAGCATATTGCGCGAAAAGACTGCGATATCGGCCGCCTGCCCCGGTATAAGTTTACCCTTCACCTTCTCGAGCTTTTGCGAAAATGCACCATATTCGGTATAGACCTGGAGTGCCTCTTCAATGGAAACGCGCTCACGCGCATCCATGACCGTTCCCTTACCTGTTTCGCGCGTCAGCATCGAATAGATATTAGGGTAAGGGTTGGGATGGCAAACCGGCGCATCGCTGCCTGTTGCTGGTTTGAACCCGAGGTCCTTCCACGTCTTGAGCGGGTAGCTCGACAACGCCTTTTCTTCCCCGAGCACTGAAATATAGGCATCGCCAAAGTCGTAGATGAAAACCTGCTGCGGGCACGGATAGATGCCGGCCTTTTTCATCCGTTCATGCTGTTCAGGCGTAGAGAAGCCGCAATGCTCGATACGGTGGCGGCGATCAGGATCAGGATGAGCGGCAAGCGCCTTTTCATAGGCTGTGATGAGCTGACCGATGGCGGCATCGCCAATCGCGTGACATGCAAGCTGATAACCTTTTTTATGGGCATCCAGGACAAGGGCTTCCAGTTCCGCATCAGGCAATATCTGTACGCCGATATTGTTATCGTCACCTAGATAAGGCTTGCTCATCCATGCTGTGCGCCCACCTGCCGAACCATCAAGAAATATTTTGACAGCACCAACTGTCAGCATATCGTCGCCAGCGCCCGATACCAGTCCTGCCTCGTAGCATTTTTGTACGATCGACGGCCCAGGATCGCCCAGCAACACCAGCCAAGTGCGTACCGGCAATCGTTTCTGAAGTTTCGCTAAATTGTAAGCGCGAATTTCATCAAACCCTGCAACCTGTCCGACGGCTGCATCCATAACGCTTGTAATGCCATATGAAAGCAGCAGATTGCCAGCAGCCTCAATGGCCTCGATCATCTCTACCGTAGTGGCTTTGGGGATCGCTTTTCGAACCGCACCCTGTGCGTTTTCGGCGACCATTCCGGTCAGTACGCCATTTTGCTGTTCGATCAAACCACCATCTGGCACAGGTGATTTTTCATCAATACCCGCCAGTTCAAAAGCTTTCGAATTGAAGATCGAAACGTGTCCGCAGGCACGCACCAGCATGACTGGATGGTTTGGAGCGACAGCATCAAGTTCTGATTTATGAGGATGACGACCTATATCGAGCTTGGTCTGATCATAGCCACGCGCCCTGATCCATGTCCCTGGGGGTACGGAGGCGGCCATATCGCGTATCGCAGCAAGCAGGCTTTCCAATGTGGGCGCAGCCTTCGGCGTCGCATCAAGCCATTTGAGTGTAAGCCCAACTGATATCAGGTGAAGGTGAGAATCATTTAATCCCGGGGTAGCAAAGCGCCCCTTCAGATCGATCAATTGTGTCTTGTCGCCTTTGAGAGACCAGATTTGATCTTTGTTACCAGCGGCAAGTACCTTGCCTTGCCAGATTGCCAGGGCTTCAACCGTGCCCTCTTCGTATCCACACCAGATCGTGCCGTTATAAATAATGGTATCAGCACGCAATTCGGGCATTACAACAGACATTCAGCGATCCCCTCCCTAAGTCACGCCTTCATAGAAGATGATCAGAGTTCCACTGATGGATCAACCGTTCAAGCCTTTGATGTGACAAATTTTGTGGGAGTATTTTATTCAAATCGACGAAACCACCGTCGTTTTGTTGAAACTTTTGCAAAGGTAGCGCAACTCAGAAATGGAAAGCTGAATACCTAAAGGCCTTTATTACAACACTCTATAGCCAGCTTTAGCCATGTGTTTTTGCATAGAATGCCTTGACCGCCACTTCTGCGAAGGGCAAAGCAAAGTCGCATTGTGTGGGATCAAAAGTTGAACATTCTGTTTGATAGAGCTGAAGCGAAATTTGCCGATAAGGTAGTGCTGGAGCCGCTTTCGCTCGAGCTCTCGGAACGACGTATCGGCATCATCGGCTTGAATGGTTCAGGAAAGAGCACCTTTTCGCGCATGGTAAATGGGCTTGTTCTTCCGTCGTCAGGCCGCGTCGTGACAAATGGCCACGATACCGCGAGTGATGGGGCGAAGGTTCGCGCTGCTGTTGGCTATATCTTCCAGAACCCCGCCAACCAAATCGTGCTACCGCTGATAAAAGACGATATTGCATTGGGTCTTCAATCGCGTGGGTTCAGCAAGCAGGAAACAGCCGTCGCAGTCTCAAGCGTACTGGACCGTGTCGGAATTACGCATCTGGCAGAACGCAGGGCACATGAGCTATCCGGTGGCGAACTCCAGCTTGCAGCGCTCGCCTCAGTTCTCGTTACATCTCCCGATATTGTCATTATGGACGAGCCAACCAATCAGCTCGATTTGAGAAACAGGAATATCGTCGAGCGCACTATTCGTGATCTTCAAGAGAACGTTATCGTGGTCAGCCATGATCTAACCCTGCTTTCAGGCTTCGACCGCGTACTGCTCTTCCATCAAGGCAAGCTGATCGATGACGGCCCAGCTGACGAGACGATTGCCCGTTATCTGGCACTCGCGTCATGAACTTTTATGAAGTTCGCGGCGATGGGCCGGTTCATCGAATACCGCCAGCGGTCAAGCTCATTGCCCTTTTCGGGTTAAGTGTCGTTCTGTTTATCCTTAAATCTCCTGCAAATCTCGGAGTTGTAACTTCACTTGTCGTCGCTGGCTCGCTAGTCTCGAGCCGAACCGCTGTTATCCAATGGCTAAAGTCATGGCCGCTTCTCCTGACGATTGGTGTAGTTGTCGTTTGGACCGCCTATGCAGATAGTGTTCAAGCAGCTTCCATTGTTCTGATGCGGCTAGGCTCATTGACCCTCTTTGCCGCCGTGATTACCGCCACTACGTCGATTGGTCAGTTTATTGACACGATAACCAAAGCCGCTCGACCGTTTGAGGCGATCGGCATAGGTAATGCCCGCGATATCGGACTGGCAATCGGGCTGGTGATCCGCTTTGTTCCCGAGGTGAACGCCCGCTACAGATCAGTGGCGGAGGCACATCGCGCACGGGGGCTGAAAATGCGGCTATCCACGGTGATTGTACCAATGGTAATTGGCACGTTACAAAGTGCAAACGAAATTGCGAATGCCATTGATGCCAGGTGCATTCGCAATGAACTGCGCAAACAGAATTAAGCACAGACACGAAAAACGCATAGCCGCTTAGACAACAATATGCGGCAACAAGAAGGTGCAAGACGTGCAAACGAGATCTTTGGTTATGATCGCGCTATTTACAGCAATCATCGTGGTGCTAGGTTTGATACCACCGATTATGCTCACCTTCGTTCCTGTCCCTATCCATGCACAGAGCCTGGGTGTCTTGCTCGCTGGCGTCGTACTTGGCGCACGCGGAGGCGCACTTTCGATCTTGTTGCTGATCGCACTCGTTGCAATCGGTCTACCGGTTCTGGCTGGAGGCCGAGGCGGTCCCGGTATTTTCCTAAGCCCAACAGCTGGATATCTCGTTGGTTTCCTGCCAGCTGCATTTGTGACAGGCTGGATTTCCGACAAAGTAGCTCGAGGTACCAATGGTGGCTGGAAAACGTTTGTAGGCTTTTTCTTTGCAGCGACAATAGGCGTCCTCATCGACCATCTATTCGGTGTCGCTTGGCTCATCGTCTATGTTGGCTTATCTCCGTTGGCAGCTCTCGTCGGAGACCTAGTGTTCGTGCCTGGTGATCTGCTCAAAGCAGCTATCGCAGCCTATGTGGGTCAATTCATATTCGTGAATTTCGGAAATAGGTTGCGCGAGATCTAAGCCCAGCGCACATGAATCATATGATATCAGTGTCGACAGGAACTGGTCCCCATTTCCCATTGGCTGTGATATTGGTCCAAGCGCCTACAATGTTGCGTTTGCTGCGCTTTATGGATCGCTGCAATTCACGCCCGATCAGCCTGAATAAAGTTGGACGCTTTTTAGATTTCCCTCTTACTCCAAGAGTGCTTTCAAGGCCCGCTTGTCTGCATATCGCGGGCGAACACTGATAGACAATCATGTTGCTAAACGGCCCGTCATCTGGATCAAAAAGAAAATGGTCCAGAGGTGCTGGCGTCTTCTCCATCAGCGGGAGTAGGCGCTGCGCTGCTTTTCGCGAAATGATGTAGCCCGCAGATAGCAAATGTCGCGAAAGCAGGCGCGCAATCGAATACGGTCCTTCTAGCTTTACCGTCCGCGAAATCAGCACCTGCGCTCCATGTGATTCAATTTTCACGATATCCGCATCGTCAGGAATCCAATCAGACGTCGATAACAGCCGGGCTGCTCCTTGGCTCAGCCTGACATCGTCTTCAAAAATAACTGCAAACTCATCCTCTCCAGTAGCGATTCGCTCTAAGCAACGGCGATGCGAAAGAAAACACCCGATCTCAACAGGCGACAAGGGTGCAGGCCATCGCTCACTTAATGAAGCAAGAGATTTACGCTCGACATCAGACAGCTGCCTGCCATCGACAGCAGAAACACGCTCGAACAGGATCCCATGTCTCTCAAACTCCGAGGCCATAAACTCCAGCCTATCCTGACTTCGATCAAGATTTATCAAATAGGATTTCATTGCAGATTCCATGAGTAAAATTCCGCAGTAGGTCGTCGCAATCCGTTAGTCAAACTGTGAGTTGGCGATAATTAATTTATCAAGAATCAATACAAAAAAGCGACAGTCTGGCGGGACAAAAACTCAGCTGCTAATTCGTTGGCGACGGGAAGAAACCTAAAAAATCCCCGTGTTTTCTAGTACCGTCGTGTTCGGTTCACACAGCCGCCTCTCCCTGAAGAAAACAAGCGAAACAGAGAACCGTTCCACTCGTTTTTCAGCATAATAAGCATAGTGTTTTGCGCAGGCCGAGCGAATTGCTACTTGGCCCAGCGGCCTTCATATTTGAACTCTGGAGCTTTTTGAATTTCTTCCTTGGTGGAGTTCATCACAGCAGACCATTTTTTCTCATCATCGAAGTAGGTGATATCTACAGCTTCAGGGCTCACCACAACATACTTCTCGCCCACGCCCAAAAACCCTCCTACGGACACGATATATCCTGCTAGCTGGCCCTCCGAGATAATCAGATCTTTAATTTCGCCGATGTTCGTATTGTCGCCATTCAGGATACTAAGACCAATCAGATTGTAGCTGAGCACATCGGTGGGCTTCGCCGTAACAAATACTTCCGTTTGCGTTTCCTCTGTCATCGTCGCGGTTTGTGCATTGGCGAAGGAAATCATTGCGAGACCAGCAGCGGCAGTTAGAATAATACGACGCATTATTGATTCTCCAGAACGGCATTATGACGTGGTTGTCACCATCAAAATGCGTTCGGTCGGATATTGGTTCCGATAAAACTGCTTACCAGACGACATATGCGTGTTGTTATGAGAACAAGACTCAACTGACCACCTATTAGAAAGAGGGGCCACTCTCTCAAATATACGGGCCGTAACCTTACGTTACTGGAAAGACGATAATTCTATTTAAGCACCACCTAATGCTCCGCTAGATGACACATCCTCCCCTATCAATAACTAAAGATGTTAAATCTATGAGTGATCATTACACATTGCCAGATTTGTCTGGTGTCCTTCCTGTCCGCCCGATCAAAGTAAAAAAGCATGGTTTTGCGGATAAATGGAAACTGCTGTTTCTGGCAATAATCTTCGCGCTCATATCTGTTGTTGTCATCGTTGCGTGGGGACCAGGCTTATACGCTGATTACCTCATCAAGAATGATCCACTGATCATTGAGGATGCTACTATTTTCGACGGAAACTGCCGTACCAAGAAAATGATCACCGAGTGCAAAGCGACCCTCTCCTACCGATATGAAGGTGAAAACAAACTCAAGTCCGTAGAATTTTCCTTCCTCAGCCTCTCCAGCGGCGATTATGAAACTGATGTTGTGGTTCAAAAATCGAACCCAAATAATGCAACCCTCACACTTGCGCTGGATGAGTTTTGGAACCGTCTTTCGGTCGGCGTCTTACTTGTTGGCATCATGATTGGCACCTGCATCCTCTTCATCAAGCGTTTTGTTCTGATTGCAAGCTCCATCTCCGCCTCAAAAGCGGCCTCAATGCTGCAACTATGCTGGGCAAAAATTACCTCACGCAACGAGAGCATGGGGCGGGTAAAACTTGGCTACACGCCTTTGGTGACACACCCAAAGAGGAGAACGGTCCTTGCCAGCTTTGCAAAACATGAAGTGCCTTATCTTCATTATGATGAGAAAAGCGATGAGACCTTCGGCCTTGTCGCGGTGCGCGCTGATAATACGTTGCCTGTGCTGATTGACGATCGGTTCGAAAGACTGGATTTAACCCCCTCTGAACGCGCAAGTGTAGAACAAGCGCTTACAAATCGGCTGGCTGGCTGAGAAGTCGGTTGCACGGCGATCTAGCCCCTTGTCGAAACCGTGGCCTGATACATATCCTTATACATCAAATTAGATAGGGAGACTAAAATGGGTGAAGCAGGTGTAGGCTGGATTGCTGCAATCATTATTGGCGGTCTTGCGGGCTGGATTGCATCCAACTTCATGAATAGCAACACTGGCATATTCATGAACATCATTCTGGGTATTATCGGCGCAGCAATTGCCAGCTTTATCTTTGGCTTTCTGGGCATCTCGTTCGGTGGCTGGCTCGGCTATCTGGTGGCCGGTTTCATCGGCGCATGTATCTTGATCTGGGTCGGGCGAGCGATAAGTTAGCGCCGACGTAGCAGTGAAGAAAAGCCCCGCTCAGCGGGGCTTTTCTTTGTTACGAAATTGCGTCCAGGCCTTTTTCAAGGAGAACATCAAGCTGATCGATTTCCGCCTTGGTGAGCTTGATGCCCTCGCTTTCAGATTCAACGCGCGCTTTGAACCGGCGCTGCGAAGGCAGACGTGCGCCCTGACCGACAATTGCTTCGAAGAAGCTTTCCGCGCGGGCAAATGGGTCGCCGGGGCGGCCTTTTGCGAATGCTTCAGGTGAAAATGCTATAATAAGTTCCCCGTGTACTGGCGAAAGCGTTGTAGTGCCGAGGAAGTCAAGCACTTCCGGGCTGGTCAGGTCGCCAATCATGATGGCGGCAAGCAACTCAACCATGGTGCTGATCGCAGAACCCTTATGACCGCCAAATGGCAACATGGCACCCCCCAACGCTGTTTCAGGATCGGTGGTCGGATTGCCTTCAGCATCAAGCGCCCAGCCTTCAGGTAGTTGCTTGCCTGCACGGCGATGCAGTTCGATTTCGCCGCGCGCTGCAACGGATGTGGCAAAATCGAAAACGTAAGGCGATGTTTCTTTACGCGGCCAGCCAAATGCGAAAGGATTGGTCCCGAGCAACGGCTTGTTCCCACCAGTTGGTGCTACGGTTGCATAGCTCGGACACATGACTAGTGCGGCCAGTCCTTCGGCTGTCAGCGCTTCGACTTCAGGCCAGAGTGCAGAAAAATGCGTGCAGTCATTGATGACGAGTGCCGCAATGCCATTTTTGCGCGCACGTTCGGCCAGAGCTGGGACACCCATTTCGAAGGCAGGGTTTGCGAAGCCGTAATTTGCGTTCACGCGCACGATACTGGAGGCTTCCTGAGTAACGATTTCAGGAATTGCGTCCGCTTTTACCTTACCGGCCTTGACTGTGCGAAGCGCACCCTCGATACGGTATATGCCGTGAGATTTGCAGTGATCGCGTTCACCCGCAACAATCACACGAGCGACGGCTCCAGCCTGTATAGCGTTGAGACCTGCTTTACGAAAAATCGCTTCTACGCGGTCGTGAAGCGTTGCAATGCTCAGGATAGTGGTCTCGCTCATCATGCGTCTTTCATGGCTATGCCTGACGGGAGGGCCCACAGGCAATTGATATCTGCGCACATAATGTATACAAACATTAGGCAAGTGCAATCTAGATGCGGTGGGATACTGGCTTAATTGCACGCCGATTTCTACAGGAGGATGAACGAATGGCATTCACGCCCAAAGGAAAACACCTTGTTGCTGGCGAATGGCTCGACGGAGCCGGCACATTTCAGTCTGCACCAGCAAGTGGGCCTGCCCATTCTTTCGCAGTTGGAACTGTTGATCTGGTGAACCGCGCTTGTGAAGCTGCGGAAGATGCTTTCTGGACTTATGGCTATTCGACTCGCGCCGAACGTGCAGCATTCCTGCGCGCAATCGCTGACGAAATTGAAGCACGCATTGCCGATATCGTCGTCATCGGATCGCAAGAAACCGGCCTGCCGGAAGCACGACTTCAGGGCGAAACTGGGCGCACGACTGGCCAGCTTCGTCTGTTCGCTGATCATATCGAAAAAGGCGATTACCTTGATCGTCGTTTTGATGCAGCGCTTCCTGATCGTCAGCCTGCTCCGCGCCCTGAGATTCGCCTTGTTCAACGTCCAATCGGACCTGTAGCCGTTTTCGGTGCCTCCAACTTTCCGATGGCATTTTCGACAGCAGGTGGCGACACCGCAGCGGCCCTAGCGGCCGGTTGCCCAGTTGTCGTGAAAGGCCACTCCGCTCATCCAGGCACGGGCGAAATCGTAGCTCAGGCCGTTGAAGCTGCAATCGCCAAGACCGGGGTTCATCCGGGTGTGTTCTCGCTCATTCAGGGCGGTCGTCGCGATGTTGGTCATGCGCTTGTGCAGCATCCAAACATCAAGGCTGTAGGCTTTACAGGTTCTCTCGGTGGTGGCCGTGCATTGTTTGATCTTTGCGCAGCGCGTCCGGAACCAATTCCGTTCTTCGGTGAGCTTGGTTCGGTTAATCCGATGTTCCTGTTGCCAGAGGCAATGAAGGTACGTGCCGAAACGCTCGGACAGGGCTGGGCCGGTTCGCTGACCATGGGCGCAGGCCAGTTCTGCACTAATCCGGGCATTGCCGTTGTTCTCGACGGTGCTGACGCTGATCGCTTTACGGAAGCGACTGTTGAAGGCCTCAAGAAGGTTGGTCCGCAGACTATGCTGACCAATGGTATCGCACAGGCGTATCACGACGGTAAGGAGCGTTTTGATACGCGCAATGCCGTTAAGCCTCTTTACGAAACCGAGTCATCGGGTCGCCAGGCTTCACCAAATCTGTTTGAGACGACTGGCGAACGCTTCTTGTCTGATCATGCACTGGGTGAAGAAGTGTTCGGTCCTCTCGGTCTGGTCATTCGTGTTGGTTCTGTTGACGAAATGGAAAAGCTCGCTCGCGGCTTTGAAGGTCAGCTGACGACCACTATTCATATGGATGCTGGCGACCTCGACGACGCACGCCGTCTTCTTCCAGTGTTGGAACGCAAGGCAGGCCGTGTGCTGGTGAATGGCTTCCCAACCGGCGTAGAAGTTGTTGATTCAATGGTTCATGGTGGACCGTATCCGGCATCGACAAACTTTGGCGCGACCAGCGTGGGCACCATGTCCATTCGTCGCTTCCTGCGGCCTGTTTCTTACCAGAACTTCCCGAAAGGTCTGCTGCCGGAAGATTTTGAATAGTCTTTCTTGCAGATGAAAACAGAAAGCCCCTCCATCGGAGGGGCTTTTTATATTATTCGTAAAGTGCTGCAGCTAATTTTCGGATTGCTTCCGCAGTCCTTGGGCCAAATCCCATCATGTAAGGCCCTTCCAGAACGATCAGCGCCTTATATTTGGCGGCGGGAGTTCCCTGTAGGGCTTTTACAGAGAAAGCCTCTTCGCGGGTTGGTCCGCCGTTGCCATCAGATAACATCAGCACGACATCGGGCTCAGCTTTGACCAGCCATTCTTCGGATACGGGCTTATAGCCTGAATAAACCGACAGAGGATTGATCCCGCCGGCATAGCGGATGAATGCATCGGCTGCCGTGTCGCTTCCGGCACCGCTCAGACGCGCCAGCCCGTGGAAAAATACCACCTTCTTTTGTTTATCCGCTGATATCTTGCTGGCAAAGGCTGTTGCCACATCGAAGTCTTCTACGACTTTCTGCGTTAGGGCGCGGCCTTGCTTCTCGAGATCAAGCCTCTTTGCGATGAGCTCAATCTTTTTGATCAGACCCGCACGGCTGTTATCGACCGGCACATAGAGAATTTCGATTACCGACTGGTTGAGTACATCAGTCGTTTCCGGTGGGCCGATATCTTCAGACGCAATGATCAGGTCTGTATTAAGCGTAAGTATGCCTTCAGGAGATAGGCTTCGGCGATAGCCGACATTGGCCTTGTTGGCGGTTTCGGCAGGATATTTGCTGCTCCGATCAACCGCGATAACCTTATCGCCCGCACCAAGCGCGAATATGATTTCAGTGACGTCAGGGCCAAGCGAGACAATGCGTTGTGCATTTCTGTTCTCCGCAAAGGCTGCTGATTGAGCTGTAAGCTGGAGACCAATAAATAGCATCAGTGCGAGCACGGTTTTTTCGATGCTGCGAAGAGGGTAGACCCCGATAGCGTTTGAGAAATACACGGTTGCTTGATCCATTCGATGGCATAAACTGATCAAGAAGGCCTAATTAATATGAGTATAATAATCAAGTTAATTCAGATGCCTTATCGGAGCACCTGAATTTCTAGCTTATGGTCGCTTTTGACTTGCGAGGGGAATATTTCTTCACAAGACGGAAGCTCTGTTTTGTTGTTGGGCGACCGTTGGAGTCCACCAACGCTGATAGCGCGCGTGCGTAATCAAGTACAAGTCCCGGCGTCCACGCCATAGATTCTGCGCGCTTGCGCATAAGGCCTGCAGCCCAAAGCTCAGGGAATACGATAGCCTGAAGTGCCTTGAAGACAGGCCATCTGTGTTCGCGATAAACGCCTTCCAGTGCTGCATCCAATGCATCGGCGACGGCACTTGAACAGTTCCTGTTGGTCAGGTTGTAAGTGTCGTTTGCACGATAATGCTTCCAGAATGTTTTGAGGCGTGCTGCATCAATATTATTGATTTCGACTTGCACCGTGGATGGACACCATTCGCCAGACTCGACCTCATAACTCGGCAAAAAACGACCAGCAACATTGTTGTCGGCTGTGGCACGCAAGGTGCGACTAAATTCATCTGGGTTGCGGTCGATTTCGGCTGCGGGGTAATGACTGATATAAATATCGGGAGCCATTTCCAGCGCCGCATGTCCTGTCGAGATAACTCCATTGCTGTCAACCGCCGCAATATACCGATTGATCGCTCTTTGCCGGAGCGAAGTCATCGCTGTGCCGGTGGGCGTCCAGACGTGAACGATAAGCTTTTTGCGGTTTCTGGCACTTCGCTTTCGATAGAGTTTTGCCGCGCGTTGGTTGAAGGGGTTTCTGCTGAGAATACTCGTCAGAGAGGCATCTGCTCCCAACCGCTTTATTCGAAACGCTATGCTGAGCAGGCCAACGCCAGTTAGAATGAGAACAGCACCGACATTTGTACCGACTGTCCCCTCATACCAGGTGGGCCAAGGCTGCAGTGTCGCGATTGCGAGCAAGACTTCGACGATGCCGCCAACCATACCGACTTTCCAGCGGGGATATCGCACCACCCAGGCGCTGCCGATGCGTACAATGCCGTCGATGAGGAAACATAGGCCGAACAGGACAGCAAGCGCGAAGTTGCTCGCAGGTGTCGAACTGATGATCAGAATACTTACGCCAAGAAGCGCCACGCCTTGTACGATGCGCATTCTGCGCGCCGTGCCATAGCTCGCGATGGCTGCAAAGAGGCACAATGCGGCTTCAGGCAAGAGGAAATAACCAAAAACACGAGCGGGTAAGACGGTTTTTCCGTCAAGTGCATCGATAACGATCAGTGCGCCACCGACAATCCAGAGCACAGAGATTACCAGCAAGGTTCTCCAGTGCCGCTGAATAATTTCGCGGCCCAGCAGTAGAAACAGTATTCGTATCACCCCACCACTCCGCAAACTTTCAACGCATCTGTTAATAGCCGCAAAGAGGGCAGCGTTTCAATGTAAAAGGATTTTAAATTAGCGATATCGCCATGATGCTCGGATCAATTGATTGGTCTTTAAAAGAGAAAGGCCCTCCAAACGGAGGGCCTTTTAATTTATAGCTAAGTTAAGCCTTGTACTTCTGCACTGCGCCTGGGAGCTTGCTCCATTCGGCATACCAGCTATTGAAAAGTTTGAACTGCGCTTCGACATAACCGCGCTGGCTATCAGAAAGAGCGTCGGTCTCATTGAAGTGCAGCGCATACTCCTTATCGCCCTTCAAAACCATCATATGCTTGAAATAGAGCACCAGATCTGGACCTTCATCGAAGGACGAAAGTACGGCGAGTGCCTGTTCGAGTTCAAGCGCACGCTGGCGCGCATCGGCGTCGCCTGCAGCTGCGGCCTGCGAAAGCTTGCAGAGCTGGATGACTTCCTTCGGCAGAACGTTGCCGATGCCAGTAATCGCACCGGTTGCTCCACAGTTTACAAAGCCGTGGACTACAGCCGTATCAACACCGATCATCAGCGTGACTTCATCGTCGCGGCTGGTGATGTTTTCAGCCGCATAACGCATATCTGCCGGACCGCCGAATTCCTTGAAACCAACGAGATTGGAATGTTCTGCACGCAGCGCAAAAAACAGATCTGCGCGGGTTGCGAAGCCATAATATGGGCTGTTGTAGATAACAGCAGGAAGATCGGGAGCAGCAGATAAAATGGCTTTGAAATGAGCCTTCTGTGCTGCAATCACCGAACCACGCGACAGAACGCGCGGAATGACCATCAAGCCCTTTGCCCCCACCTTCTGTGCATGCGCAGCGTGAGCAGCAGCAACGGTAGTATTCACTGCCCCTGTTCCCACGATAACCGGAATACCAGCCGCGGTCAGACGCGCCACGCCTTCCATGCGCTGTTCATCGGTCAGCAGAGGCCAATCGCCCATCGAACCGCAATAAACGACAGCCGACATGCCAGCAGCGATCAGTTCTTTGCCCTTGCGCACCAGCGCATCGAAATCGGGCGTGCGATCGTCATTGCATGGGGTCATCAGAGCCGGGATCACGCCGGAGAAAATATTGGCAGCCATCTAAAACTCCTCTCAGAGCATTTCCAGTAAAACTGCAGAGCAGCTTTGCGAAGGACAATGCAACAAAACAAAAAACAACGCGGTTGAAACTGTCGTGGCGTATTGCCTCGTATCAGCTCTCTATAACTGATATATCAGTCTGTATTTTATTTGTCGACAAAAATTAGACAGGTCTACAAACTTATTTCCAAACGGTCGTCACGCATCACCAGTTTTTGTACCTGCCGCACAATCTGCTCTGCATGTTCATGCGCCAATTGCTCGGCCAATTTCATGTCGCGCGAAGCAATTGCTGCGATCATTTCGTCGTGCTCTTCGACAAAACATCTGGGCAGGCGATCATTATAGGACTGGTAGTAAAGTCGCAGAATGCGACGCCCCTCATCGAGAAGACGCTTGAAGAGCGTGGTGAAATAGGGATTGCGGCCTGCTTCCGCGATAGCGAGATGCAATGCCGCATTGGTGGCGATCATGCCAAGCGCATCCTGTGCTTCAACCGCTACTGCGAACTCTTTCTGATGCGCGGCGATGATCTCCAGATCTTCCGGTCGATGATTCTTGGCCGCAAGTTGGGTCGTCACGCGATACATCAGCGTCAGCGCGTCGAAATACGTATGCATGTTGAGGAAGTCGATATTCGACACCATCGTTGAGCGATTGGGCAATGTATCAATAAGCCCCTCACCTGCCAGCCTTACCAAAGCCTCGCGGATCGGTGTACGAGACATTTTGAACCGTTCGGCAAGCTGTACTTCATCGATCGGGCTGCCGGGCGGCAGCACCAGATCGAGAATCTCATCACGCAGCAGATCATAGACCAATTTAACGCCTGAACCGCGCTTGCGCTCATTCGTAAGAGTAGTTTCACTGTCCGTCATCAGCCTATCCTTCTGTCGGAAATTACACGAAAGGCTCAGTTGGCCCTTTTGCAGGTTGCGTAAACCAATCAGGACCTTGAGCCGTCATGTAAATATGGTCTTCAAGACGGACACCAAACTGCCCCGGCACGACGATCATCGGCTCATTGGAAAAGCACATGCCTGGCGCGAGCGGCAAGTGATTGCCACGAACGATGTAAGGTGCCTCGTGGATTTCCAGACCCAGACCATGGCCCGCGCGATGCGGCAGACCAGGCAGTTGATAGTCTGGTCCGAGACCATGCTTCATCATGACCGCGCGGGCGGCGTCATCAAGGCTTGAACAGGCAGCACCGATTTTTGCTGCATCAAACACAGCCTGTTGCGCCTGCCGCTCAATCGTCCAGATACGTTCAAATTCAGCTGTTGGTTCATCCAGCATATAGGTGCGGGTCAAATCGGAATGGTAGCCATCGATCCGGCAACCTGTATCAACAAGAATGACATCGCCGTTGTTATAATACTGCTCGCCATCTGCGCCGTGCGGCAGCGACGTTGCTTCACCAAACGATACAATGCAGAATGTCGAGCCTCGGCCTGCGCCCAGTTCACGATGCTGCTCATCAATAAAGCGCACAACATCAGATGCAGCAATGCCCGGACGGATGAATTGATGTGCACGGCGATGCACTTCAAGTGTCAGCCCCATGGCATATTTGATAATGTTGATTTCGGCTTGCGATTTGGCTATGCGCTGTTCGCGAATGATCGGGCCAGCGTCAACCAGGCGATCTGCATCGATCTCTCTGCGCAAGGCATTATAGACGAAGAGCGGCACTGCATCGTCCACGGCAAGTGTTTCACCGGCGCACAGCAGCGTGGCGACAAGTGCGGCGCTGTTCTCTTCTTCCTGCCAGGTGCGGATTTCACCCGGCAAATGAGGAAGGCTTGCTACGCGGCTCTGCTCAAAACCCGGTACGATATAGACGATTTCGTTTTGCGTAATGACGGCACCCAGCAGGCGTTCGCTCGAATGCCAGACAAGACCAGTGTAATAAAGCAGGCTCTCGGTCGACCCAAGCAACAAAGCGCCAATCTTTTTTTCGCTCAGATTACGGCGCAAGACATTGATACGCTGCAGCCGCTCTTCATTGGAAATGCGTGGCGGTTGGGTAGTGAGAGACATTGCTTAATCCTTTCAGCCTCTGCCACAGACTCTGTGGCACACCGAAAGAATAAAACTCTGTACGCAATTTGTCGACAGGGTCAGACTTTTACCAAACCCGTCTGTTTCAGGAGCCCCATCAAGAGCAATGGCAGCAGTGTTGTCAGCAGAATCGCAATAAATGCCATCGCCATACCAAGACCAACTGAGCCCTGCTCAAACTGCCGCCATATGAAAATCGATATGGTCTGCATACCAACAGGCGCAACAAGAATTGATGCGACCAACTCGCGTGTCGCAACAGCAAATACCAGCAACATCGCTGTGATCAGGCTTGGCGCAATCAGCGGCAGCATGATGCGACGGAAAGTCGTGAAACTGCTTGCACCGCATACGCGTGCCGCAGCTTCGAGATTATCGCCGATCTGATGAAATGCGGCTGTTGCATAGCGTATTGGCTGCGGCAGAAGAATGCAGCAATAAGCAAGCAGCAGAATAAGCGGCGTATTATAAGGCGAGATCAGCAGCGATGGCTGGTTCCATGCGAGGATAAGGCCAACAGCAACCACAACACCCGGCAGCGAATTGGGCAAAACAGTAAGCACATCAAGCCAAAAGCGTCCGCGGAAGCGCATTTTTACCACCGCATAGGCGGCAACAGCACCAAGAAAACCAGTCAGCAAAGCACTTACCACGCCCAGCGACAGGCTATTGAACAAAGCGCGCATGGCTCCCGCGCTGTTATCTGCGATATCAGCAAAATTGTCGAAACCAAGATTTGATGGTGTCAGACCACCAGAAATGGTCTTTGACAGTGCGGTCGCAAGAATTGCAAGAAGCGGCACGCCTGTTGCTGCGAAGGCTATCACAGCAAACAAGATCACGACCGGGATTTTGAGCGTACCAAGTTCGCGCTTGTCTTTGTTCTGAGGTTTTCCACCGGTCGTAACATAAGACCTGCGCGTCAAAATCCAGCGCTGAAACATGAACGCTGCAAGCGAAAGGCAGACCAAAGCCAACGAAAAGACCGCAGCTCCCGAAAGGTCAATCGGCCAATCGGAGATTCTAAGATCGATTTCCGTAACCAGAACTTCAAAGCCAGAACGGCTACCGAGTGCCGCCGGGGTTCCGTATTCCTCAATGGCTGAAGCAAAAACGAGCAACAGGCTTGCCGCTAGCCCCGGTGTTGCCAGTGGCAACGTGATTCGGAAGAACGAGCGCCAGGGCGACGCACCGAAAACACGCCCTACATCCGAATAGCGCGCGCCGACCGCTTCAATAGTGCGGGACACAGCGAAATAGACCAGCGGGAATGTGTTGAGCGCCATGACGAATGTCATGCCCGCGAGCGAAAACAGAAATGGCGCAAGATGGTAGCCCGCAAGCTGCTCGAAATAACCGCGCGGCTGTAATGTCATGATCCAGCCAAGCGTCGCGATATAGGGCGGGATCATGAAAGGCACCAGCATCAACACATCCCAGACCAGCGCGAACGGCACCTTATAAAGCGCTCGGAACACCGCTAGAGGCACAGCGATCAGCGCAGACAAAGCGACGACGCAAACGCCGAGCAACACAGTGTTCCCAGTCATGCGTAAGAGTTTTGGATCTTCAAAAAGTGCCGGCAGATGCACAAACGGTGCGGTCAGCACGCCCTGGCCGATCTGCGGGAAAATTGCCTGCAGAACAATGAAAATAAATGGAACTGCAACGACAATCGCGAGTCCGATGACAGCCACAAAGCCCAGGGGATTTGCAGCATTAGCGGTCTTTGCACTCATGATTGCCTCTGTGGTCGTCGAGCAACGACCGCAATATAGCCGCCAGCTCATAATCTATTGAATAGAATAAGTAAGCGGCTCTCCCTGACAATCAGGAAGAGCCGCAATCTGATTATTTCTTCGCGCCAAAGACCGCGTTGAATTCTTTCAGTGTTTCATTGCGCTTGCCGTAAACAGCTGCGGCGTCGATCTTCAAAATCTTCAGATCGTTAATCAGCGGGCGGTTTGCAGCAACGTCAGAACGCGCAGGCATCAGATAGGTGTCAGCCACCATCTTCTGACCTTCATCCGACAGCATGTAGTCGACGAACTGCTTGGCTTCGTCCTGGTTCTTCGACCACTTGAGGATCATGGCCGGGCGCGGTGCGATAACAGTGCCAGATGCCGGGAAGATGACATCGATGGCTTCGCCCTTGGCCTTGCCTGCGAGCGAGATGTAATCGACTGCACCAAATACTGCGGCCTTAGCACCCTGAAGCACAGGATTCAATGCTTCGGCATTGGCACCAGCAGCAGTTGCGCCGTTTTCATGCAGATGCTTGAACAGATCCCAGCCCTGCGTCTCTGCAAGCGCTGCAACAAGCTCAAATGTTGCTCCTGACTGCGATGGATCAGGCAAATTGACCAGATCCTTGTATTCCGGCTTGGCCAAATCGGCCCACTCGGTTGGCTTCGGGGTCTTGCTGTTCGGGTTCCATGCGATGCCTAAAGCCGAAACGCCCTGTGCAACAGCGGTTTCATTCTTCAAGAAGTCAGGAACCTTTTCGGCGTTCGGGCTTGTGTAAGCCACGAGCCAGTCGCGCTTTGCAAAGTCGGTTGCGGTATCCCATGAAGCCGAAATCAGCACATCTACGACAGGATTGGCAGCTTCGGCTTCAATACGCGCCATAACCTTGCCAGTCGTTGCCTGAAAGACATTGACTTTCGTGCCGGTCTTGGCGGTAAAGCCTGCAGCAAGGCCTTCGATCAACTTGCCCGGACCTGCCGAATAAACGGTGATGTCAGCAAAAGCTGCAGTGCTGGTCAGCAGTACTGCTGCGAATGCCATTGTGGCACCGATAAGGGACTTCTTCATAAATCTCTCCTGAGATGCAGTGACGTGAAGTGATTGTTACGAGAACCAGCGCAGCTGATCTGTATCGATGGCAATGCCAACCGGCATACCAGGCGAAAGCTTGCTATGATCGAGATAGGTCAGCTCGTGTCCGGCATACTGTGACCCAATACGAACCGTCGTCAGATGGCCGTCTCCGCGAAAATGGGTGCGCAAGACAGTTGCCGGAATTGCCGCATCATCGATCGCAACACTTCGCACCGAACGAGACGGCAGAAGGACGTGCGTTGCATCGGCAGGCATGGCAGCGTGGCTCAGCCGGACTTCGGTTTGCGAAATGCGGTAGAAGCTATGTTCGCGTTCTACCGGCATAACACAGCCAAGACGCAAGAAATCCGCTACTGCCGGTGTTGTGGGATGTGAGACGAGCAGTTCGGGCGCCGCAAGCTGTTCGATAACCCCTGCCCGCATGATAGCCACCTGATGGGCGAGCGAGAATGCCTCGCTCTGATCATGTGTTACATAGATTGCTGTCAGACCGAGATTTGCGACAAGCTGCCCAATCTCACTAACCATGTTTTCTCGCAGCTCACGATCAAGATTGGATAGCGGTTCATCGAAAAGCACCAGACCCGGTTCGGCAACGATAGCACGCGCAATGGCGACACGCTGCTGCTGTCCCCCGGACATATCGCTGATGGAGCGATCCCCGAAACCTGTAAGACCAACGCGATCAAGCGCCGATTTAACCCGCTTTTCGCGTTCCGCACGTCCGATGCCGCGCATCTCCAACGGAAACGAAACATTTCCATAGACCGACATATGCGGCCAAAGCGCATAATCCTGAAATACCATGCCAAGGTGACGCTTTTCCGGCGGCGCAAATGTGCCACTCGTCGCATCAGCTACTTTTATACCGTTGATCGTTATGGAGCCCTTGGTTGGGACAAGCAGCCCTGCTACCAGCCTGAGAAGCGTTGTCTTTCCACATCCTGAAGGCCCAAGCAACGCAAGCGTCTGCCCCTTTTGCAGAGTCAAATCGATGCTCTTGAGGATCGTGCTGCTGCCATAGGCGAGACTTAACCCTTCAGCCCTAACGGCAATGTCTACGTGTATTTTAGTTTCATGTAACATAAGCGCGCAATCTGTATGGTTTGCGCGCTTTTATTCCGGGTGCGTGACAAGGGGATGACACAACTCAGATGGCCAGGAACTGCACCGTTTAAGGACTTGAGGAAAAGCCAACAAACGAAACAAAAGAATCATTAGATTCAGGAATCTGCAAATTAATATCGAACACAACAAATAGTATAATATCGATTTTTTTTGTTTAAAATTGACTATTTATTTCATAAAGTCATCATATCTCCTATTCCGACTTAACGAAAACTGAACAAATATTGATCTATATTTATACATTGTGCGAGTTTGGTGGAAAAAATCGCCATGGACGTTGATATGAATTGAGAATTCCCATAAACTGAATTGCTAATAAGAAAAACAAATACATATACTTGCAATGCAAAATACCTTGAAAGGCGACTGATAATCGGCCCGCTTTAAGCATTCAGGAGGGACTATGTGTATTAAGTTTAGTATGATTGTAGGCGTTGTTTCGGTCGGGTTGTTGATACCCTCCGTCGTGAACGCACAGACGCCTTCAGCACAGTTCACAGTTCAGATAACGATCGCGGGTGCATGCCAGATCAACTCCGCAACGAATATGGATTTTGGCCTCCACGGAGTGCTAGCTACGAACAGCGATGCCACCAGCGTCATCACAGTTCAATGCACTAACACTACCCCTTTTAATATTGGCTTGAGTGCGGGTTCCGGCTCAAGCGCAACTGTCGCCAACCGTCTGATGACAGGAACCGGCGGCGCAACTGTTGCCTATTCTCTATATCAGACAGCCGCACGTGACACAGTTTGGGGCACCACGGTTGGAACCGACACTGTTTCAGGAACGGGCACAGGCGCGGCTCAACAGTATACTGTATATGGTCGCGCCCTCCCTCAGAACACGCCAGCCCCGGGCGTTTATACCGATACGGTTACTGCGACAATAACGTATTGAACGTAAAGGGAGAATTGCATGCGTATTCTCATACTCGCAGCGCTCGTCGTTGCTGGTCTGCATATTTCTTCTGCGCAATCAAACGCAGCATCATTAAGAGTGTCTCCGGTTCTTATAGACCTTAGTGCCCCAGCCGCTGCATCCAGCGTTCGGATCTGGAACGATGCAAAACGCCCCATCAACGTACAGGTTAGAATTTTCCGTTGGAGCCAAAGTAATGGCGTTGATAGCTATACTCCGGCCACAGATGTCGCAGTAAGTCCGCCGATCTCGCAATTGAAGCCTGGTGGCGAAAATATGGTTCGTGTCGTGCGAACATCCAAGCGTCCTGTCAAAGCAGAGGAAAGCTATCGCTTGATCGTGGATGAACTGCCAAGTTCTTCGCAGCAAAAGTCAGGGACTGTAAATCTCATCATCAGACATTCTATCCCCGTCTTCTTCTCACCCGAGGACAACAGCGGCGCGGATGTGGCCTGGAACGTGCAGAAAAAATCCGGAGGCTATCAAGTCACTGTCAATAATCGCGGCGACAAGCGTATGCGCGTCTCCGATCTGGCTTTGCAAAGTAAAGGTGGAGCGCCAGTCGCACAACAGAAAGGGCTTGTGGGCTATGTTCTTGGGAAATCGAGTGTTTCCTGGTTCATCCCCGGTACACGCAATAATCGAGGTGGTGGCTCGCTGATGATCTCAGCACAAAGCGAAGCTGGCCCGATTAATGCGCAAGCGAACGTCAGGGGCGGTTGACCTTGCTGTTTTGACGATTGCTTGTCTGACGATCTTCTCAGCCTTTCCGAAGGCTGCAGCTCAAGATTTGCCACCCCCGTCGGCAGGAATAACTAGTCCTGACGATGAATTTCAAGAGCTGCAACTCGAAGTCTTCGTGAATGGTTCATCTTCGGAGTTGATTGCTGCCTTTCGTCAAACATCCGACGGGCTTCTGTTGATAGAGCCCGAGCAACTGAAAAATGTAGGCATCAAGCCTGCAAAGGAAGCGACAAGGGAGGATGGCTGGGTCGATATCGGCCGACTGCCCGGTGTGGTGGCAACCTATGATGAAGAAAACCAGACTGTAGGTTTCGATGCTGTGGAGGATAGCCGCGCGGCTCGTGTCATTGATGCGCAAGCCTATGAAACACCGCAAGACGCTGAAGAGGAGGAACCTGTCGTAACGAGCAATCTGGGAGGGTTGATCAATTATACGGTCTACGGCTCGACCGGCGGTCCGAAATGGGACGATTTGACTTCATTCCAAGGTGTTTCCAGCTTGCTCGAAGGGCGTCTGTTTGGTCCATATGGAGTACTGACTTCATCGCAGATTTTAAGTTCCTCGGATGCAGACAACTTTGGTTCAACGCGACTTGATACTCGGTGGTCCTATTCCGATCCGACCCACCTGATGACATATAATGTTGGCGATATAATTTCTGGCGGCCTGTCGTGGACGCGCCCAACTCGTTTGGGTGGCATACAAATACGCCGCAATTTCACCCTGCGCCCCGATCTGGTTACGATGCCGTTGCCAGAGCTTTCTGGTTCGGCTGCAGTACCTTCTACCGTCGATGTCTATGTCGATAACGCTCAACGCGCCTCGCGTTCGGTTCCGTCTGGACCGTTCTCGATCACCAATCTGCCGATAGTCACCGGCGCTGGCACAGCGCGTCTGGTGGTTCGCGATGCGCTTGGCAGAGAAACAGTGTCTGAGACACCCTTTTACGCATCGTCTAATCTTTTGGCTAAGGGACTTGCCGATTTTTCGGCTGAGATGGGCTTTGCCCGGCGCTATTATGGCGTTGAATCGAATAACTATGATGAGCGTCCGATAGGCTCCGCCACACTTCGCTATGGTCTGACGAATAACCTCACCCTCGAAGCCCATGCCGAAGGTGCCGAAAATTTCTACAATGCAGGCGCTGGCAGCGTCTTCAATATTGGCTCTTTCGGCGTTGGCTCCGTGGCGGCATCTAACAGCCGCTTTGGCGATGAGACTGGCTATCAAGTTGCAGCCAGTCTCGAAGCTGAG
This sequence comes from Brucella sp. HL-2, assembly GCF_025846885.2. NCBI lineage: Bacteria > Pseudomonadati > Pseudomonadota > Alphaproteobacteria > Hyphomicrobiales > Brucellaceae > Brucella > Brucella sp. HL-2. The sequence goes on from NZ_JAOYTK010000005.1 coordinate 69,709, forward strand.
CTCTGGAACATCAAGTTTTTCGCAAGAACGCAGCGGACTTTCGGCGATTTTAACGACATGGCTTCTGTAACCGCCGACATCGCCAAATTCGGACTTCCTTCAACGATCTACAACGCAAAGCCCCCACGGTCGCTTGATCAAGCCTCCATTTCCCTGCCGCCCATACTTGAAAATCTCAATCTCAACTTCTCATATGCACAATTAGAAACGGCGAATTTCGAAACATCCCGCATTGTCAGCATGACTGCAACAAAGCCCATCGGACAGAAGGGCAATGTGTTTTTTTCAACCTTCACCGATCTTGAGCGCAAAGGTTCGTTTGGTGTTTTCGCTGGTCTGTCTTGGATGATGGATGGCAATATCACTGCATCCAGCGGCATCTCTTCTGATGATACAGGCACGAGTATCACCGCAGATATCATGAAATCCGAGCAGCCAGTTGTGGGCGGCACCGGATGGCGTATCCGCGGCTCTTATGGACAAAATGATATCGTTGCCGCCAGTGGCAGCTACCGCAGTTCAATCGGACGTATTGAGGCAGGCGTCGAAAAGTTCAATGATAATGTTCGCGGGACCGCACAATTTGAGGGCTCACTTATCGTGGCGGGTGGCGGCGCATTTCTCGCTAATCGTGTCGATGATGCCTTTAGTGTGGTGGATGTTGGCGCGCCTGATGTCGAAGTGTTTTATGAAAATCGCCCAATTGGCAAGACCAACAAGCGCGGCAAGCTGCTTGTATCTGATCTTCGCTCTTATGAAAGCAACTCCATTTCCATTGATCCTTCAAACCTGCCGCTTGATGCAAGTGTAAGCACTACCCGCCAGATTGTACGCCCGGGTGATCGCAGTGGCGCGGTTGTCGATTTCAATGTCTTAGCCGAAACCAGGCCCGCATTGATAACCATTCGCACTGAAGTGGGTGACTATGTTGAAACAGGTGCCGCAGCTCAGCTCAATGGTAGTGAAAATATGATCGTTGGCTATGACGGTCAGGTCTATGCTGAGAATATTGCCGACAGGAATTTACTGATCATACAGCAATCAAACGGTGAAAGCTGCACCGTCACATTCACCGCTCCCGCTCATACCCACGAACGCACAACGATACCTGATGCCATATGCCGGAAACACCAATGACAAAACATTTTTTAAGTTTCATCGCTGCAATCTTCTTGAGCCTCACCGGTGCGAGTTTGGCTATTGCTCAAACCTGCACTGCCAGCATTACAGACATGAATTTTGGTACGGTAAACCTTCAAGCGGGTGGGGCTATCGACACTACCGCAACACTCAGTGTTACCTGTTCAAGCTCTCTCAATCTTCAGTTGCTTATGCGGGTATGCCCTAATCTTGAGGCGGGTAGCGGGGGAAGCTCCGGCAGTACCCGCCTGATGACAAGCGGCGCTAATACTTTATCCTACCAGTTTTATCAGGACGCAAACCGCACAGTCCCATGGGGATCGTCAACAAACGCAACATTGGGCACCGTACAACCAATTGATGTAATAGCGCCTATTCTGGGACCAGGTACTGCAACCCGCACCATTTATGGTCGCATACTCGGTTCCCAAGCATCAAAACTCGCAGGAACCTATTTGTCAGTCTTTTCTGGTGGGCAGGCGCGCATAAATTACATTCGCTATCTCCTCCTACCACCTGACTGCTCGACAATCGCCGACAATCCGATCCAGCCAAGCTTCAACGTGCAGGCAATTGTCAACCGCAGCTGCACGGTCTCGGCGAGCGCAGTCAATTTTGGCACCCACAGCGCGATGACCTCGAATATTGACGCTAATGGTACCCTAACAATCAACTGCACCTTGGGTCTGCCATACAGCATTTCGCTAAATGGTGGCCTCAGTAATACTCAACCGACCCAACGCCGAATGACACTGGGCACAACCGCGATTATTTACGGGCTTTATTCCAACAGCACACGCACCGTCCCATGGGGCAATACGGCCGGTCAGATTGTGTCCAGAACCGGCACTGGATCAATAGAAAATGTACCGGTTTATGGCCGTGTTGCACCACAACCCACTCCCGCTTCAGGCACCTATACGGATACAGTTGTCGTAACCATCAATTACTAGAACTCGTTAAAAAAGCCCGACCTAAAAAGATCGGGCCAAGTTTCACGACGGATGGAGATAGAAGTATTATCAGTCGCGCTTATGCTCCTCGTGTTTGTGTCCCTCATGACTATGACCGGCTTCGTCCGCATGGACCTTACCGGAGCCGCCAACTGCAACAATGTTAAAAGGCTTGCCAGCGACTTCGATATCGCCCGCTTTTTCAAATGAAACCGCATTGACGAGATGCAGCTGACCTTTCAGCGGATCACTCACAACGACATTGTCGCCTGCAACTGCAATACGCGGACGCGGATCGCTCCAGTGACCATCCATCGAATATGGCTCGGTCAACTTGATCGACTTGACGATTTCACCCTTTAGAACATCGAGCTGATGAAGCTGGCCGTCTTCAGTAAAGACATAGGCGAATTTCGGCCGCACTGGATCAACGGCAAAATGCACTCGTCTCGTCGGAAGCTGCACCAAACGGAAGCCACCATCCGCTTCTGAAGGATCGACCAGAACAACACGATCCGGGCCATAATTGCCGATGAAATACTGCAGCCCTTTGCCACCGATTAGAGTGGAAGAACTACCTTCTGGCAAAGATTTTCCGTAAGGAAGATGCTTAATAACAGGCTTGTCGCCGTCCTGCGTGATGAGCAGCAAGCCTGTATCGCAGGCAAGCGCATAAATGCTGCCTGATCCCGCAGAACCATGCAGGCCGGGGCATGCAACATCGTCGCCAAACTTATTGCCCTTGAAGTCAACGATGCGCGCACCTATTGGCCGTTTGGAGGCGTCGTCCGGGTTTGGAATCGTCACGACTGCATAATTATCAAAGGGAACAGCGACGCCGTGATGTGCTGCCACAACATTGGCTGTCTTCACGTCGGACTTCCCGTCAAGCGCGGCTTTTTCAGTGATGAACCGCGCCGCATCTTCACCATCAAACCATTGTGCGATATTGCCTTGACGTTCGACAAAGTGTGCGGGCTTTGCACCGGTCCATTCTACATTGAGAATTTTGGAGTCATCAACATCAATATCAGCATGATCGCCATGGTCATGAAATGAAATGCCGGAAGAAATGGCCGACACTGCGCCAGCAGAGCCCTGCACTGCAAACACGGTCTTTCCACTTTCACTACGATAAAGCGATGCAGGTCCCTTGATCTTGAAAGTGTCGAGCTTATCGCCATCAAGAGCGTCGATGACATTGACGACTGGCTCTGCATGATCCGACACAAATAACCGCCATGCGGTCACATTGTCTTCATCTGCCAATGCACTTCCGCCTGTCATGCAAACGGCCATAGCAAGGGCCGAAGCAGTCAGCATCAATCTTTTCATCATACTCTCCTTATTAATGATATTACATAACATTCAACATCACAGCGGCAGTGATATGCACCGCGCTTAGTGGGGGTCGACAGCAGCGCGGATGGTTTCAGTATTGTGGCGCATCATGTCGATATAAGAGGCGGCAGGGCCATCAGCCGCAGACAGCGCATCGGAATACAGAACACCGCCAAGCTTGAGCCCAGATTCAGACGCGATCTGCTGGACAAGCCGCGCATCGGCAATATTTTCGGCGAAAACAGCTGCAGCACGGTTTTCCTTGATATCGCGTACGACGCCAGCGACATCGGCAGCAGATGCTTCAGATTCCGTTGAAACGCCCTGAGGTGACAAAAACTTCACGCCGTAGGCATTTTCAAAATAGCGAAATGCATTATGGGCGACGACCACGACGCGCCGATCCTGCGGAATGGATGCAATCGTGCTTCTTATATCAGCGTCGAGCTTGTCCAATTGCTGCTGATAGATAGCCGCGTTCTGCTTGTATGCGTCGCATCCCTTCGTATCGGCTTTGCAGAAAGCCGATACGATATTCTGTACATACACCTTCGCATTCCCAACAGATTGCCAGGCATGGGGATCAAACGGCGCTTCATGGAACACTGCTTTGGTGCCGTAATAGTGGTAATGACCGCCATGCGGGTCGCGCAAAATCCCGGCTCCCTCAGTCGCCTCGACAATCTCGGCCTCGGTCCCACTAGCTTCGACAAGCCGGGACAAGAAGCCTTCCAATTGCAGACCATTCACCAGAACAACATCAGCTTTCGCCATTGCGATTGCGTCCGATGGTTTCGGTTCGTAGACATGTGCGTCGCCATTTGGGCTGACCAGCGTGCGCAATGTAATTCTATCGCCACCCACTTTCTGCGCCATGTCACCCAATATGGAAAAACTGGCAATGACATCGAGCTTTTGTTCTGCTGCACCTGCGTGCGAACTGACAGCCAATGTTGCGGTACTCAATGCAAGGGCAAGTTTAAATTGCCTCATCATTTCAATAAGTCCTTCTGATTGTTAGGCAACTTTATGAGATCTTCTGGGTCTGCGTGTCACAAACACACCGCGCGTTCCCGCGAGTACCGAGATGAAATAAATCGCTCCCGCAGAGAGAATGATGGCCGGTCCTGACGGCAACGACAGGTGATAGGACAACAACAAGCCTGACAGCGAGGAGCCAAGACCAAACACCGTTGCCAGAACGCACATGGTTTCAACACGGTTTGTCCAGAAGCGCGCAGATGTGGCAGGCAGGATCATCAACCCCACGGACAAAAGCGTGCCAAGCGCCTGAAAACCAGCAACGAGGTTAAGGACCACAAGGCCAAGGAAGATGAAATGAACCGGCGAACCGAGCTTCGACACCGAACGCAGAAATAGGGGATCAAGACATTCGGTAATCAGCGCACGCCAAAATACTGCCAGCGTTACCAATGTGAGGATTGTGGTGAGCCCGATCAGGAATAGCGCATCATTGTTGAGCGCCAGAACGGTTCCGAACAACACATGCATCAGATCAACACTCGATCCTCGCATTGAGACCAGCAGCACACCAATTGCCAGTGATATCAGATAGAAAGCGGCCATTGAGGCGTCTTCTTTCTGGATCGTCAGACGTGAGACTGCGCCTGCGCCCAGAGCCACCACTATGCCTGCAAGCATTCCACCAATGGTCATTGGAATGATTTCAAGCCCATAAAACAGGAACCCGGCAGCCGCGCCCGGCAGAATGGCATGGGACATGGCATCACCAGTCAGGCTCATGCGACGCAGCATCAGAAATACCCCTACAGGGCAGGCACTGATCGAAAGGAAGATCGCCCCCAACAACGCCCTTTGCATGAAAGCAAATTCGGCAAATGGGGCGACAAAGAATTGATGCAGATCCATCATCATGCGGCATCCTTACCGAATGCTGGCAAAATTGCAGATGGATGCTGAAGACTATGTCCCGTCTCGCACCAGGGCGCTGCTTCATCCCAAGCTTCATGGAAGTGCCGAGCACGTGCTAGATTCTTGGATGTGAGCACATTATTAACGCTGCCCCAGGCAACCGCACGACGCGCCAGCAACAATGCTTCCGGAAAGTGTTCCCTGACGAGATCAAGATCGTGCGCAACAACCATCACTGTGCGCTTCTCGCCGTGCCAGTCCTTGATCAGTCCAATCAGGTCGACAACAGTCTTCTCATCCACCGCATTGAACGGTTCATCAAGCAGGATCAGATTTGCATTCTGAACAATCACGCGCGCAAATAAAGTGCGCTGGAGTTGTCCGCCCGACAGGCTATCGAGGGGACGCTTCTCAAAACCTTCCAACCCAACGGCTATGAGGGCATCAGTCAGCGTTTGCCGATCACCGGCATTGTGCCGACCCAACAATCCACGTCTTGGCCACAGCCCCAAGCCGACAAGATCAATGACACGCGCTGGAAAAGAACGGTCCAGTTCCGATTGCTGGGGCAAGTAGGCGAGGCTTTGCGTCTTATTCGCAATGCATGCACCCGACATAGGGCGCAAAATTCCCGCAATGCCTTTCATCAATGTCGATTTGCCCGAACCATTTAAACCAACAACCGCCGTCAGCGAACCGGCGCGAACAGCACCACTGAGATGATGGACCGCCGGATGGCTGTGATAGCCAAGCGTCAGGTCACGAAAAGTCAGACATGCATCAGTCATAGATTCCAGCGCTTTTATTGATCGGAATGGATCGGGAAATCATCTCCGTATGTAATGTTATTACATTAAATAATGGTATCGCAAGAGATAATATGAGAAATCCCGTCCTAAATATTCGATCGGGCGTGAAACCCACGCTTTTCGATTAAATTTCAGCAAAAACCTGCAGTTTCTCGCATTATTTTCTGGTGCTTCGGCATCAGAAATGGATAATATGAAACCAATTCTTTAACTTGCATTTTGGTCAAGATACCGAAATGTTCCGGCCAGACCTGCTAGTAAAATCCAACCTAAAGCCAATTGAGACAAACTCGGAGTGGGGTTTGGACCGTATCGTTGAAGCCTATCAGATTTGTTCTGAACAGGATTGCGCAGATGAGCCGTCAATGGACTGGCCGTATGTTTGCGCAATGGATTTACTCAAGCATCCGCTCAATACTGGCATTTCCAATTATCTTGATTTTGTCGGCAATGCATCCAACTCAGACCGCGCATGGATAATTGAATACGGCCAAGACCTACTTCGCTTTCGCAATACATATGAATGGTGCCAAGGCGGAACGACTTCCTTCCTTGAAGAATTGCAGGAAGCCCCAACGACGCTTATCGGCTGGCTGCATCGGTACTTGATTGCGGGAAAAGCCGTAGCGGTAAACAATGTGCATAGCCTGCCTCGCGCTGCTCGTGCGATACAGGTCGAGTTCGTCCGTCAGGGCAATAAAAGCATCCTGAGCATCCCGATGTTCTACGGTGAACGGTTGCGTGGTATCATCGGTTTCGACACAACGCGCGAATATCACCAGTGGTCCGGTGCCGAAATCAAAGCGATGTTTCAATGCGCCAACCTGATCGCTCAAGCCCAATATGGCAGCAACAACAATCATATAACCATCAACCCAGAAGAAGAGACTGAACCGGTCGTCTATCTGCGCAAACGCGGCGTCGTACGTGGCGTAGTACCCGAGACAATCGTCGGTGTGCGTTCAGCAGGAAATTATAGCGAGATCTGGCTGAATGACGGCTCGATGCTGCTTGATTCACGGCCGCTCGGCATCTGGATAAGCATTTTACCGGAAAGTTATTTTTTCCGCGTCCATCGTACAGCGTTCGTGAATGCTTTGCATGTTTCCGATGTGGATCGAAGCAAGCCGGACAAATGGCTTATTAAGATGCGCGCCATACAGCAGTCCTGGCCGGTTTCCCGCGTCTATCGCAAACCCTTGCGCGAAAGATTGGGTGTGTAAGACAGTCCAACTTCCAGCAAGCCAAACCCCATGTTCATTCATCCAACCGGCTGGTTGATTCATCCTTCTGCTATTGCTCAGTGTAAGGCTTGTTCTCAATGCTCTCGGCAACATAACAATCGCGCCAAATCAAGCACTGAGGGATCAACATGCGTTCGAGCCATTCGCCTGAATATCGCCCCACAAATTTCATCTGCGCCTTGTTGATAGCCAGCAGTCCGACTTTGGTGATGGCGCAACAAGCAAGCGCAGAAGATCTGGCTTTAAAAGATGCTGTCTCCATGACCGGCATGGCATTGTTCCTGAGTTCTGGTGCGCCAGCCCTGACAATTGCCGTCGTCCGTGGTGATGAAAGTGTCGTGCAGGGCTTTGGAGAAACAGTGCCCGGTAACGACACCGAACCGAACAGCAAATCAATTTTCCGCCTCGGCTCGATCTCCAAGGTCTTTGCAACCGATGTCCTCACCTCTCTGGCGGCGGAAGGCATAGTGAACCTGACAGATCCGCTTGAACGCTATGCGCCTGACGGTGTTAGCGTTAAGCAAACAGGCAGACCGATTAGCCTTCTCGATCTCGCAACCCATTCGGCAGGCTTACCACGCGAACTTCCCGATCCCAATGTGAAACCGTCGGACAATCCCTTCAATGCCTTTGATCGCGATTATTACTGGAAGTGGATCGGATCAAACGCTCCAGCCTATGCGCCCGGCACCACCACGCTTTATTCAAACTTCGGTTACGGACTGATGGGCGATGCGCTTGCCAAGGCCGGCAAAAGCAGCTTTGCCGAGCTCTTAAAGAGCCGTGTATTTGAACCTGCCGGGATGAACGATACTACCACGACACTGAGCGATGAGCAGAAAAAACGACTGATGACCGGGCTTGATCCATTCAACAAGAACGACCCGAATAATGTCGTTCCAGACATTATGTACGCCAGTGCCGGCGTGTATTCGACGGCCGACGACATGGTGAAGTGGATGCAATGGCATCTCACTTCAACGGCCTCAACACAAGAAGCACATACCCTGGATCATACGATGTGGCTTCCCTATGACGGCCTTGAGCGTATCGTCGGCACAGAAGTAACGGGGGGTGAAGGCATGGGATTGGGCTGGGTTGTAACCATGCCGCGCAACGGCGTTCCAATGCTTCTTGGCAAAAGCGGCGGCCTTGGTGGTTTTATGACCTATGTGGTTCTCTCACCCAATCGCAAGCTTGGAATCTTCGTCGTCGCCAACCGCGTAAATTTCGGAATGTTCAATGACATTCGGGCGAGCGTTCATGAACTTGCTGCTGAGCTTGGGCCACGATAGCCCAAGCTTTCATTTTACCATTTGTAGCGCAGCACGCCCTTACCAGCGTAACTGGTGCTAGCGCCAGAAAACTCAGCGTCAAAAGCAGCACCCAGCGACAGGCCATGGTTCCAGTTCATCTCAGCCGAGACGCTGGCCAGGCCAACGTCCTTCGGTTGCGATGCGCCATTGACGATAAAGCCCGCTCCCGGCAATGCATTAATGGCGGCAAAGACACTGCGGTCATTGTTGATGTTGCGAGCCCAGGCAAGGCGTCCGCGCGTCGTGAATACGCCGTCCGAGAGTGTCAGAGATTTGTCGAGACTAAAGCCTAATTCGCTACGCCCCACAGTTTCGTGCTGTGATGCATAGCTGAGCGCATAAGTGTCGCTGCCCGCATAGGCTTTTTCCGAATAGGATGGCAGATCAAAGCTTACAAACTGCCCTGCTGCATAAGGCGTTACACCCAGCCAAGGCGTTTCAAAACGATAGCCCGCCTCAAGCCGCCCCGACCAGGAATTTGCCCGATAGCTGCCATTGAGTTGATCAGTTTCGTAAAACGACACCGTGCGTTCAGTATCGATACTCTGCCAACCATAAGCAAGCGCGCCAGTAATATAGGCATTGCCCACATTTTGCCTGCCATAGATACCCGCCTGAAACAGATCGGATTCACCATTGCCCATACCATCAGCGAGCCCGAACTTGGTGCCGCCACCGGCAACGGCAAAGCCAAGAATTGTATCGGTCGATGCGTGATAGTCCGCGCCGACAGCAACGCCATAAACACGTCCACGCGCGTCATGTGATCCAATAATCGTATCGCCATCTGTTGTGCGCGAGCTGCCGTAGCCTGCGCCCCATACGCTCCAGCGGTTCTCAAACAAGCCTGTGTCGGATGCTGGCGCTTGTGTGATACGTCCTGCCTGGCCTATAATCAAAGGATCCGCGAGCATGTTCATGAACTGGCTCATGGCATCGATGGTCGTTTGTTGTGCCGCCGTTGCTAATTCGCCTGAAGCAGCAGCCAAACCATCGGCATCCAATGCACCGAAAGCAAATGGGATTTGACCATTCTCGTCGAAGTAGCCGACCAGCGCTGCAGACACATTCTGCTGGTTCACATTCAAGCCACCAATATTCATTTCAAGATCAAGGAAGGCGTTACTGGCGTCGTACCGCAAGAGTGAGACGAAATTCTCTGGTAGATTTGTCGTCACCTCTTCGCCGAATGCACTCCCAGCCAAGCCGTCCCGTGCATTGAGAATGTTATAGCGCTTCATCACATAGGCGCCGGGATCAAAAGACGCATGGACTGTGGCACCGCCCAAATCAGCCTGCCCAGCAACATTCACGCGGTCAGAACCTGAAGGAGAAACTTCGACCTCATAGAGGGATGATGCTGTGAATCGCAAATCTCCAGCTACATTGAGCGTGCCGATGGAATTGCCCGGCGCCAGCGTGCCGCCATTAATGAATGTCTGCCCCACGATACCGGCGCCGCCAAGCTCTGCGCCTTCGTAGACCGTTGTGAACATCGAAGAGCCGATTGAACCGTTGACTGCAAGCCGTCCCGACAAAACATCGGTGGCACCCGTATAGCTGCTGTCGCCCGTCAGAATAACAGCGCCCCCACCCTTCTGCTGAAAGCCGCCTGATCCGCTGATCTTGCCTGAAAATTCAAACGTGTCCGAGCGATTAAAGGCCAGTGTTCCATTGTTGGCAACATTGCCTGTGATCCAGCCTGATGTGCCGCCATTGCCGATCTGGAGTGTGCCGTTCTCGATGTTGGTCCCGCTCGTATAATAGTTGTCAGCATCCAGAATAAGCGTGCCAGAACCGGCCTTTACCAGCGCGCCCGTACCAATGATCAAACCTGAAAAGGTATAGTCATCGCTGCGATTGAATGCGAGCTTACCGTTGTTGAGGACGTAACCGCCAATCGATCCCGCTGCACCGCCATTCCCGATCTGCAATGTGCCATCTGTGATGAATGTATTGCCGGTATAGCTGTGATTGCCAGTCAAAACAGTCGTTCCGGTGCCGGCCTGAAGCAATGCACCGGCACCGGATATGGAACCGTCATAACTAAAAGTATCTGAGCGGTTGAACGCCAGCAAACTGTCATTGCTAATGTTACCAGTAATTGAGCCAGTCGTTCCGCCATCACCTATCTGTAGAATGCCACCCGCAATCTTCGTACCACCAGCATAGGTACCATTTCCGGAAATAATGAGCCGTCCAGCACCGTCCTTATACAATGCTCCCGCTGGTCCAGAAATTGCGCCGCTCAACTCAAGCGTCGTTCCAAACAACGTATTGATTGTTCCTGTTCCAATCAGATTAACACGATGATTGAGATCAATATCGCCGAGCGTCAAAAGCGCCGCATTGCGAATTTCAAGCGCTCCAGCACTTGAATTGATCCCGAGATTTGCCGCATCAAAAATAGCCAGTGATCCACCATTGATGGTGGTGTTTCCCCAATAGCTATTGGCGCCGGAAAGCACGAGCATCCCGCTGCCTGTTTTAACCAAATTACTGTTGAAATTATTGCCAGTTATTGTGCCAGCATAAATCGTATCGGCGCCCTGCGCAATTGTAAGCGTCGCTCCATCAATCGATATTTCACCACTAGTTCCGATCAAAGAACGCATTTGCAGGTTATTGCCGTTGAGATCAAGAATTCCGCCTGTAAGAACATAATCGGAGTTATGGGCTATCGCCGAAGAATTATTCGCTTCGAGGCGTAGTGTGCCTTCATTTACCCAGGTGCCGCCCGACCAGCTATTAGATCCGCTGAGCAACAGTGTGCCGCCACCATCCTTGAACAGCATACCATCACCGGAAACACCGCCGGTAAGTTTCATCTCCTGATCAAAAAGAACATTGATCGTCGACACGCCGCCCAGAGTTACGGCCTGTGTCAGATCGAAACTATCAGCGGTTCTCAAAGTGGCATTGTTGATATTCAGCGTGTTGCTTGCAGAACCCAGATTTTGCATTGACGCGATCTGAAGAATGCCGCCACTGAGATAGGTGTTACCGGAGTAAGTGTTATCTCCCCACAGAACCAGCAACCCATCTCCGGTCTTTTCAAAACCCGAGGTGCCGCTGATTGAGGCACTTATCAGGGCTCCCTCGTTATTAAGGACACGTATTTCAGGGACATCTATATCAATACCAGAACCACTATAGCCAGTCAGATTTAGCGTCGCACCGGAGTTACCTTCAATTCTGAAATTTCCGCCAGCAAACTGCAATCCAACAGCTGACTGCGCACTATCAATTGTAACTGTACCACCCAACCCACGGAAAATAGCGTAGCCATGACCCCATGTAGTGTTAGCGGTTCCGCCGACAGGGTTTAACCAATTCTGGTTCGTGTTATTCCATACGCCATTCTGATTGTTGCTACCCGGCGCGCCACCATCCCATTGCTGAAGGATATTTAAGCCTTGAGGACTGACGAGAAGATCAACAGCCCGCGCCTGCGTCGTATCAACCATATAGTTGAAGCCGAACGGAGTCGTATCGGGAGTTTGGCCAACATTCAGACCGCCATTCGTCTGTGTCAGATTACCCGTATATGAGATGATACGATGATAGCCGATTGAAGGTGAGCCCGTTACGTTCAACATCGTTCCATTAAGCGCAACGTCACCATTCACAATGGTCGCTGCCGTCGTACCAGAACCGCCCGTAGCAAGACTATACGTATAAAGCCCGCCACTGTTGAACGTAGCCTTGCCGTTGACAATAAGTGAAGCCCCGTCGCTGGGAAAAATGGAGCCACCCCCATTCAACGTAAGCCCACCATTAATTGTCAATGAACGCGTGCCAGTTGGAGCAAGGACACCACCTGCATTTATTATGGTCGTACCAACCTGCCCTGACCCTTCCAGCCGCCCTGCGTTGTTGACAGTCAATGTGCCGTTGAGTTTTGCTCTTTCAGCTACGTCCAGCGTGCTGTTGGTTACAGTCGCGTTACCGTTAAAAAACGAGCTATCGCCTGTCAGTTTTGTCTTGCCCGAAAGAAACTTGAGGTTCGCAAAGCCAGATATTGAAGCGTCGAAGCTGTAATCGCTGGCATTATGATTGAACACTACATCGGTAAATGGCGAAAGCATCAGATCCCGGCCAACAAATATGCCTGGGGCAACAGCGCTTTCGCCTTCTGCAGCGCCTATATTTAGAATACCATAAGCGCCATTATCGCCAATATTGATCATACCACGCGGCGCGCCAACAACTGCGCCATCCGCGATGGTCAACGAGCCCCGGCCTCCATCGTTATCGGCATTGCCACCACTGATATAAATATCACGCGCAGTCCATTTCGTACCTACTCCAGTGACAAAAACCGATCCCGTCGAACCCGTATTTCGCCCGATTGCCACTTTTCCGGACTGGACTTGGGCACCATTGGTAATGGTCAGGGTACCTTGGCCGGAATCGCCAACGGCCAGTATTCCATCCGCAGTCAGGTTTGATTGCGGACCAGTCAGGTTTACAGTGCCTGAAACTGAGTTCTGGCCACCGATGACCAAATCTTTGCCGACCTTTACGATTCCGCCATTGGATATCTCTAAACTGCCCGTATTAATGTTACCAACAACGAGAGACTTTTCTACGGCCCATTTTGCAGAGCTGGGAGTGCCGTTACCCGTTACAGTGACTTTTCCGCCGTCGATAAAGCCATTATCAGATTGCAATTCTGATTGGTCGGGGCCAAGTGCTACAACACCGCCTGAGACACCAACATCTTTAAAACGTGCATTGGCTTTTCCACTCAGTGTCCATGTACTCTGGTCGATCTTAAGAAGGTGGCTCAAACCTTGAAACTGCCCGCCGATCTGCGAAAGATCAAACGCTGAATTCTCCACACCAGCTAAGGATAACGTGGCGTCCGCACCCAAATTAACGCCACCGATAAACTTGAATCCATTGAGAAGCTGAAGCACGTTGTTCGTGCCATTTATGGAGACCGCTGCTGCGCGTGCTCCACCCGAGCCAAGCCCGCCCGATACGGTACCCGCAACACTTGTGAGCGATTGAGAAGCGGCCCCGTCAATACCAACGCCGCCAACGGCTCCATCACCACCTTGAATGACTGCGCCAGTCCCCACCTCAACGCGAAGTCTGTTCCCGGAATTCAGCCAGACGCCCTGTCCACCATTCCCTTGGTGACCAGCCGTTCCATTGCTGGGGGACATTGTGCCCTTGTAAACCGATCCACGGTTTCCTTCGAAGCCTTTCTCTCCGCCCTGTCCACCTCTAACGCTGGCACCGTCGCCCAGAATGACGTGGCTTTGATCCGCGTTCGGTCCGCCAAGCACAATACCCGTTCCACCGACACCACCATCTCCACCATTCCCGCCATTTCCAAGGTTATAGTCGTTGGCATAATCGCTATTACCACCCCAACCGCCACTACCGCCTTTTCCGCCGTTACCGCCCGCAACAGCAGTCCCGGGAGTGAGGTAGATTGATGAGATGAAACTGTCCGCCAGAATGCCGGCCCCACCGTTTCCGCCACTGCCTCCCGAACCGCCATCACCACCAACGGCATTGTGCATACTGGCTTTGGTTTCACCGGCACCACCATCACCACCGTAACCACCGTCACCACCTGCTCCACCGGTAATGTTGGCCGAAATATTGGCCGCAACTTCCCCGGCTGGCATCGGTCCTTGGCCCGAAGAACGAAAAGTCAGAGCAGCTCCACCACCGCCACCGCCGCCACCCGCACCACCGCCACCACCGGTTCCATCCCAATATGCGGAGAACGGATAAATCGCCGCTGAATACCCAATCCCTCCTATAGCGCCATTGCCACCACCACCGCCTTTACCTCCAACAATAGAGGTCGAAATGTCATAAATTGCGCTGGAAGCAAGCGTGGTCTTAACGCCACCGCCACCGCCGCCTCCACCGCTTCCACCGTCATGACCGAAGTTACCGGGTGCCCAAATCCAGCCCTTTGCTAAACCATTAGCCCCTTTGGTGCCGTCGTTTCCGTGCTCATTCCAGCGACCACCTATTCCGCCGCCCCAAGCCTTTGGTCCGCTACCGCCACGTCCACCAATCCCTTCTGAAGCAGACGTCGAGTTTTTTCCACCACCGCCACCGCCGCCACCACCTGAATAGGAAATGGCAGCGGCACCGGAGCCCCCCGCCCGCGGGCGACTGATTGCATGTTGTCCGCCAGCGCCCCCTTGACCAGAAACTTGCTGCGCTAGAACTGGCGCAGCCGAATATGTAAGGCTAAAAAAAACGGCTATGGTTGTAATAGCAGCGAGAACGCATGACATCGCTGTCGATGCTCTCAACGATTGCCTTCGAATTTGAATACTGGGTTTTAGTAGCTCGACAGAACCTGCCTGTCCGCGATGGTGTTGAATAAGGACAAAAGTGTTGCCTCGTCCCAAATCAAAAACAGTCATTCCTCGCCGCCCCGAAGTATGTTCAAATCAGCGAGTAGTTTCTGGTGTGTTTCTTTAAATCAGCAATAGCTTTAGGACCAATCGACATACGGGTTCAATGAATCGACAATTCTGAACCCTAAAAGAAAGCCTTCACCACCCGGTAAGATGGTAAAGGCTGATATCGCAGACATAAAATCAGATCAGGCAAATACAGTCGCAATTGCTTTTTTGGTGGCATCGACGACTTTATCAGCTTCTTCGCGCGTCAGGCAAAGAGGCGGAGCAAAACCGAGAATGTCCCCTTCAGGCATGGCGCGAGCGATAACGCCGTTGGCAAGAAGTGCGGCTGAAACCTGCGGGCCAATCTTCAGCGATGGATCGAAGAACTTGCGGTCGTCCCGGTCTTCAACGAACTCAATCGCAGCCATCAATCCTTCTCCGCGTACTTCACCAACGTGCTTATGACCGCCAATTGCGTCCTGCAGCGCCTTGCGGAAGTAAGCGCCGGTCGAGCCTGCATTTTTTACAAGATCGAGTTCATCGATGAGCTTAAGATTGGCAACGCCAGCCGCCGCACAAATCGGATGTGCCGAATAGGTCCAGCCATGACCAATGGGCCCCATCTGATCAGAGCCCTGAACCAGTACCTGCCACATGCGATCAGAAACGATCGAACCAGAAAGAGGCGCATAGGCCGATGTCAGTCCCTTGGCGATAGTGATCAGATCAGGCTTCATTCCATAGTGATCGGAACCGAACATACTGCCCAGACGACCAAAGCCCGTGACCACTTCATCAGCGACCAGCAGAATGTCATAACGGTCAAGAACCGCCTGAATTTTCTGCCAGTAACCCGCAGGCGGCGGCACGATACCGCCCGTACCCAGAACCGGCTCACCAATAAACGCAGCAATTGTATCCGGCCCTTCAGCGAGGATCATTTCTTCGAGCTTGTCCGCACAATGTTGCGCAAACTGCTCTTCGCTCATCGAACTATCCGCACGGCGGAAATAATAAGGAGATTCCGTATGCAGGATCGGTGCACGTGGCAGATCAAACGCATTATGGAAAGTTGCAAGACCAGTCATGCTTCCCGTCATCACGCCGGAGCCATGATAGCCGCGCCAGCGCGAAATGATCTTCTTCTTTTCCGGGCGGCCAAGGATATTGTTGTAGTACCAGATCAGCTTGATGTTGGTTTCATTTGCATCGGAACCCGAAAGGCCGAAATATACGCGGCTCATATGTTCAGGTGCGCGATCAATGATCATCTTGGCGAGCGTAATCGATACTTCGGTGCCGTGGCCGACATAGGCATGATAATAGGCAAGCTTGCGCGCCTGTTCGGCAATCGCATCAGCAATTTCTGTACGGCCATAACCAACATTGACACAATATAGCCCGGCAAAGGCATCCAGGCTCTTACGACCATTCACATCGGTAATGTAAACGCCCTCGCCGCCCTCCAGCACACGCGTAGGCGTTTCACCGCGTGCGTGCATTCCCATATGCGTGGACGGATGAAAAAAATGATCGCGATCCCAGGCAGTGAGTTCGTTGCTATTGTTCAACATGGTTATGTTCCTTTCCTGTCGCCCCGTTTTCACGCAGCGGTATCAATGCAGAGATATTTGAGTTCGGTGAAGGCTTCGATGCCCTGATGCGAGCCTTCTCGGCCGAGCCCAGATTGTTTCCAGCCGCCAAACGGTATCGGCGCACCGGTGATTTTTGCGCGATTGATAGCAACCATTCCGTATTCCAGCGCACGCCCCATGCGCAGCTGCCGCGCACCATTCGATGTCACCACATAGGCAACAAGACCATACTGTGTGGCATTGGCGCGCCTGATGACTTCATCTTCATCATCAAACACTGAGATTGCAGCGACGGGACCAAATGTTTCTTCATGCATGATCGATGCATCATCAGAAACATTGGTCAGCAACGTCGGCTGGAAGAAAAGCGTATGATCGCCGATGCGCTTGCCGCCAACTTCGATGCGCGCACCGCGCTTTTCCGCGTCGCGCACCTGTTCCTCTATTTTTTCCACCGCGCGGCTATGCATCATCGGACCAATTTCCACGTCCGCTTCAAGACCGTTACCTGTTTTGAGGCTACTTATGCGCGCAGCAAAACCCTGGGTGAAAGCCGGAAGAATCTCACGCTGAACAAAGATGCGGTTGGCAGCAAGACAATCCTGTCCCGAAGTCGCAAACTTCGCAGCCATGGCCACATCAACTGCGCGGCCGACATCAGCATCGCTGAAGACAATCAGAGGCGCGTGCCCACCAAGCTCCATTACAAGACGTTTTACCGTTGCAGCACATTTAGATGCAATCAGCTTGCCAATCTCTGTGGAGCCGGTGAAACTCAATGCCCGAACGCGTTCATCGCGGCACAGCACATCGACGATGGGCGCTGCCTTACCTGTCACAACATTGAAAATACCGGACGGAAGCCCCGCACGTTCTGCAAGCTCTGCCAATGCCAGCGCTGAAAGCGGCGTCTCCGATGATGGATGCACCACCACCGGACAGCCTGCGGCTATTGCCGCTGCCGCTTTGCGGGTAATCATGGCGTTTGGAAAATTCCATGGCGTCACTAGGCCGACGACGCCCAGTGCTTCTCGTCGCACCAGCATTTCAGCATTGGGCAAATGGCTTGTGATGGTCTCACCGTTAAGGCGCTTGCCCTCTTCTGCGAACCATTCGATGAACGCTGCGCCATAATCGATCTCACCGCGCGATTCATCCAACGGCTTGCCCTGCTCGAGCGTCATCAGCAATGCCAGGTCTTCGCGGTTTTCCAGAATAAGCTCATACCAGCGACGCAGAATTGCCGCCCGTTCCTGTGGCAGCTTGTTGCGCCATTGAGGAAAGGCCTTTTCAGCGGCATCTATCGCAAGTGTTGTTTGGGCTTCTCCCAGGCTAGCAACGCGTGCCAGTCGTCGCCCGGTTGCCGGGTCGAGAACGGCAAATGTCTCTGCCTTTTCTCCCGCAGCCCAGCGCCCGTCTATATAAGCAAGTTCGCGAAAAAGATGTTTGTCCCGAAGCCTGTTAAGCCCGTCATGTTGTATCGGATGATCCAAAACGGCATTCATTGCGCTTCTCCCAATTCTGGAAGAAGCATCTCACAAGATGAGATCACATTCAGACCAAAGGCAGGACAGCCAACAGAAGCATTGGACTAAACTTGCTGGTCAAACAGCGCGTTTGGACTATTCAATACCGTCGGACAGCAATGACAAGGCAACTCCGGTCTTCTCGTCTTTGACCAGCTTCGTCACAATGTAAGTGAAATAGCGCTCAATTCCGATATTTTGATCCAACAGGCGATCAATCAGACGCTGGTAACCATCGATATCGCGGGCCATGATCATCAGAAAATAATCGACACCCCCACCAACCGACCAGCACGAGACAATCTCAGGAATAGTTGCAATTGCGCGCTCGAAGCGGTCGAAATCGCTCTGACGGTGATTACCAAGCGTTATCTGGACCATGACATGCGCGATGGCGGCGATTTTGCGATAGGCAATCCGCGCGTGGTAACCCGTTACAATGCCTGCCTCTTCCAGCTTGCGCAGCCGCAGCCAGCACGGCGTCGGTGACAGGCCCACCTGCTCGGCAAGTGCAAGCTTGGTGATCCGCGCATTCTGCTGCACCGCTTCCAGAATGCGAAGATCGACAGCGTCAAGCTTGAAGGCGGATTTCATTATGCCGGTCCAATGTAAGTGAGCTTTTTACTTCGAAGTTATTCTCATTGGCATGGTCGTCTATCGCAGGCAAGGCCATGCCAATAAAAAGTCATCGTCAACCAAGATTGTAATGATCCAATATAATTATTGACATGATGTAATTGGTCTTTCACACATACAGACAAGAACAAAATCAAATAAATGGGGAACGAGAATGCGGCCTGACGGTTTCGCATATGGTGCTTTATTGCGCCCTCAATTTGCTCGCCAGAAGCAAACACATGCTTTGCTTCGTGCAGTTCTCCCTATTGCTATACCGCTTTGAACGGTGATGCGAATGTCGGGAAATTTATCGCAAATGATCGGTCTTAAGGAAATAGAGCAAGCGCAAGACAGGCTGAACGGTCATGTCAAAAGAACGCCGCTGATCCGCTCCGAAAGTCTCAGCAAGCGCTGCGGCGTTCCGGTTTTTCTCAAACTTGAAAACCATCAACCAACAGGCAGTTTTAAACTGCGCGGCGCAACGAATGCGGTTCTCAGCTTGTCCGAGAGCGAACGCGAACGCGGGCTTGTCACGGCTTCCACCGGTAATCATGGGCGCGCATTGGCTCACGTCGCAACCGCACAGGGACTGACGGCCACTATCTGTCTTTCATCGCTTGTACCTCACAATAAGGTCGAGGCCATTCGTGAACTTGGCGCTGATGTGCGCATCATCGGTAAATCTCAAGATGATGCGATGGATGAAGTCACGCGTCTTGCGTGCGATGAAGGTATGAATGCCATCCCACCCTTTGACGATCCGCGCATTATTGCCGGCCAGGGAGCCATGGGGTTGGAAATCGTCGACGACCTACCAGAATTGAACACCGTGCTTATTCCGCTTTCCGGGGGCGGCCTTGCTGCCGGAGTGGCCGCAGCAGCGAAAGCAAAATGCCCACACGCGCGGGTGATAGGAATTTCCATGCGACGGGGTGCAGCCATGCAGGCAAGCCTTGAAGCGGGCAAGCCGATAAATGTTGAGGAACTGGATACGCTGGCAGATTCTCTAGGTGGCGGCATTGGTCTCGATAATAGCTGGACCTTCGCCATGTGCCGCGCCCTGCTTGATGATGTGATCCTGCTTGACGAGGAAGACATTGCCGCTGGCATCCGCCATGCAGCCATGCAGGAAGGCGAGATTATTGAGGGCGCTGCGGCTGTTGGCATTGCCGCTTTGCTTGCTGGAAAAAGCACCCCCTCTGGTCCAACGACCATCATCATTTCAGGCGGGAATATCGATCTCGAACAGCACCGTGCAATTATGGAAGACCGCTATCGGAGGGCTGGTTGATGGCTGAAATGCGAATTCTGACCGAAACCGATTTGCGGCAGATCATATCATTGGATCTCGAAAGTGTAGCTTGTGTGGAGGATGCGTTTCGGGCGCTCGCAGGTGGCGGAGTTAGCATGCCGCCAATCCTGCGTCTCGATATTCCCGTTGAACGCGGCGAAGTCGATGTGAAGACCGCCTACATTCCTGGATTGGATAGCTTTGCGATCAAAGTCAGCCCCGGCTTCTTCAACAATCCTTCCATCGGCCTGCCATCTACCAATGGGTTGATGATCCAGTTTTCAGCCAAGACCGGACTGATTGAAGCGCTGCTGTTGGACAATGGCTATCTGACTGATGTGCGCACGGCCGCAGCTGGCGCAGTTGCCGCAAAACATCTATCCCGTACCGACGCAAATATAGCCACGATTTTTGGCGCAGGCATGCAAGCCAGGCTGCAATTGCAAGCGCTGACGCTTGTTCGCCCCATCAAAGAAGCGCACATTTGGGCACGCGATCATCTGAAAGCAGAGCAAACCGCCAAGGACCTCACAGCGAAGCTCGGCATTCCGGTGAAAGCAATCGCTGATGCACGCGAGGCCTGTCGCGATGCGGATATCATCGTCACAACGACCCCTTCTGAAACGCCGCTCCTCAAGGCCGATTGGCTGGATCCCGGCCAACATATCACCGCTATGGGCTCTGATGCGGAACATAAGAACGAGCTTGATCCGTCAATCTTCGAACGCTCGATTATCTATGTTGCAGACAGTCTGAAACAGACACGCAGGCTCGGCGAGTTGCATCACGCGATCACCGCAGGGGCCGTTACCTCTGACACCACCTTCCCGGAGCTCGGCCAGATTATCCTTGCGCCCGAAACATTCCGCCGCGATCCCGCTGCCATCACGGTCTGCGACCTGACCGGAACTGGTGTTCAGGACACAGCCATTGCCCGTCTCGCGACGCAGCGCGCAAGCGTTGAGGACGCAGGTGCCAAAATCGATTCCAACAAAAAAGCAGGAGCCAGCCGATGAGTGCGGAACTCAACTTCACCCGCGCGGAATACGACCAACGCGTTGCCAAAACCCGCCGCGCGATGGAGAAGGCAGGTGTCGATATCATCATCGTCACCGACCCGTCGAACATGCATTGGCTCACCGGTTATGACGGATGGTCCTTCTATGTCCATCAATGTGTGGTGCTGGCGATGGATGGCGAACCGATCTGGTATGGTCGGGGTCAAGACGGCAATGGCGCAAAACGCACGGCATGGATAGGCCACGACAACATCATCGGCTATCCTGATCATTACGTTCAATCGCTGGAACGCCATCCTATGGATCTTCTGGCCTCAATTCTTGAGGAAAAAGGTTGGGATAAAAAGACGATAGCCGTCGAGTTCGATAATTATTGGTACACGGCTGCTGCACACCACGCTTTGCAGAAGCATCTGCCCAATGCACGATTCAAAGATGCGCAGGGGCTCGTCAATTGGCAGCGCGCAGTGAAAAGCGCGACCGAAATCGACTATATGCGCAAGGCTGGCCGCATCGTGGAAGCCATGCATCAGCGCATTGCTGACAAGATCGAGCCGGGCATGCGCAAATGCGATCTAGTGGCAGAGATCTATGACGCAGGCACACGCGGCGTTGATGGCTTTGGTGGCGATTATCCGGCAATCGTGCCTTTGCTGCCGTCCGGCCCGGATGCATCCGCGCCGCATCTCACGTGGAACGATCTTCCAATGAAAACCGGTGAAGGTACGTTCTTCGAGATTGCTGGGTGCTACAAGCGCTATCATTGTCCGTTGTCGCGCACAGTGTTCCTCGGCAAGCCGACACGGGCTTTCCTTGATGCTGAAAAGGCGACGCTTGAGGGCATGGAAGCCGGACTTGCAGCCGCTCGCCCCGGCAATACCTGCGAAGATATCGCCAACGGTTTCTTTGCCGTATTGAAGAAATACGGGATCATCAAAGACAATCGAACAGGCTATTCGATCGGTCTGTCCTATCCTCCAGATTGGGGTGAACGAACCATGAGCCTTCGCCCGGGCGACCGTACTGAACTGCAACCGGGCATGACCTTCCATTTCATGACAGGGCTGTGGCTCGAAACCATGGGACTGGAAATCACCGAGAGTATCGTCATCACCGAAACAGGTGTCGAGTGCTTGTCGAATGTACCGCGCAAGCTGCTGGTCAAGGATTAAGGTGTCGCGATGATGCATACTTCGCCCCCCTCCCGCCCTTCTCCAATCACGCCGACTGTTGATCTTAATCGAGACGGCGTGCAGCATGGTCACTTGCGGCTGCCATGGTCACGAGACGATTCCGCTTGGGGCTCTTTAATGGTGCCGATCTGCGTTATTCGTAATGGTGATGGTCCCACAGCGCTTCTAACGGGTGGCAATCACGGCGACGAATATGAAGGGCCGGTTGCACTCTACGATCTGGCCGTCAATCTGAAACCGACTGAAATCAACGGGCGCGTTATCATTGTGCCTGCAATGAATTTTCCGGCCTTCATGGCCGGAACACGCACTTCACCGATAGACAAAGGCAATCTTAACCGCAGTTTCCCCGGACGCCCGGACGGAACTGTGACGGAAAAAATCGCCGATTACTTCACACGCTATCTGCTGCCCACAGCCGATATCGTCTTGGACTTCCACTCAGGCGGTCGCACACTTGATTTTCTGCCCTACGCTGCAGCACATGCCCTGCCCGATGCAGCGCAGGAAGCCCACTGCTTCGCGGCCGTCAAAGCGTTCTCCGCACCCTTTTCGATGCGAATGATCGAGATTGATGCTGTAGGCATGTACGACACGACCGCTGAAGAAGCGGGGAAGGTCTTTGTAACCACAGAGCTTTCGGGTGGCGGCACAATTTCGGCACGGTCGGCAACAATTGCCAAGCGCGGCATTCGCAACCTTTTGCGCCATGCAGGCATTCTGCAAGGTGACGTCGAGCTTTCACCCACCACATGGCTCGATATGCCATCGCAGGAATGTTTCGGTTTTTCCGACTCGGATGGGCTTTTGGAACCACTCGTCGATCTGGGCGCCGAGGTGCGAAAAGGTGATGTCATCGCGCGCGTTCATTCGATTGCCCGTACCGGCGGAACGCCACAGGAATATCGCGCTGCGCTCGACGGCATTCTCGCCGCTCGCCATTTTCCGGGTCTCATCAAGATGGGAGATTGCCTTTCAGTGATTGCTACGATCAGCAAGGAGCCATCTTCACCCTAAATCAGTCCGTATTGACCGTTTGAAAAGCCGGATATCAAAACAGCCGGCATCCATAAAGAGGAGTGAACACTATGCGCTTGAAACTTCATACGATCTCTGCCCTGCTTTCTGCGGCGGCATTTATAGCCCTAACAATCCCATCACAGGCAGTCACAATTGACGACCTGAAAAGCGCAGGGTTCGTGCGCGGTGCAACCGCTAACGAAATGCCCTATGGCTATATGGACGCAAGCGGTGCGGCCAAAGGCATCGATCCGGATGTTGCCGCAGCAATTTTCAAAAAGCTCGGCATTGATGAAGTTGACTGGACTGTCACGCCATTCGGCTCGCTCATTCCCGGGTTGAAGGCCAAACGCTTTGAGTTTGTTGCCGCCGAACAGAACATTCTTCCCGACCGCTGCAAACAGGTGCAGTTCACCGTAGCCAATTCCAGCTATGGTGAAGGTCTTCTGGTACCCAAGGGCAATCCAAAAAACATCCATTCCTATGAAGACATCAAGAAGGATCCTTCCCTGAAAGTTGCGATCGTTTCAGGTGCGGATCAAATCGACTTCCTGCATGGCATGGGTATTGATGAATCCCAGATTGTCATGATTCAGGGCAATGCTGACGCGCCGTCCACGGTACAGGCTGGCCGTGCCGATGCTTATGCGGCAACCGAATTGACGGTAGCGAACCTTGTTGCGAATTCCCCAGAATTGGAGCAGGCACATCCATTTGCCGATCCGGTTGTGGACGGCAAAGCTGCACGTAGTTTTGGCGCTTTCAGCTTCCGTCCTGAAGATAAAGAATTCTTTGAGGCCTTTAACAAGGAACTCATC
Source organism: Brucella sp. HL-2 (assembly GCF_025846885.2). Lineage (NCBI taxonomy): Bacteria > Pseudomonadati > Pseudomonadota > Alphaproteobacteria > Hyphomicrobiales > Brucellaceae > Brucella > Brucella sp. HL-2. Next base: position 93,871 of record NZ_JAOYTK010000005.1, read on the forward strand.
GAGTTCAAGAAAACCGATGACTACGCCAAAATCCTGATGACTTACGGGTTAAGCGAAGAGAGTGTCGAAGCGGCACGCACAGTTGATACAACGACCCTTTGCGACGCGAAGTAACACTTTTGTCGCCCGCCGAGCCATAATGATTGGCTCGGCGGGCCTTGTCTCATCTCTACCGGGAGAAGACCATATGCACTGGACGGAGTATCTTCCCGCTCTTTTCAAAGGCGCACAAATCACCGTCATTCTTGCGCTCAGTTCGATGGCCATCGGCACCGTGCTGGCATTTGCAGCAGGCATCGCCCGATTCACGGGTGGACCGATCCTTTCCACGATTGCGGTGATCTATATCGAGATATTCCGTGGCACTTCGCTGCTCGTGCAATTGTTCTGGCTTTATTACGCCCTGCCATTGATCGGCATTTCATTCGATCCGCTCACCACCGGCATCATGGGGCTTGGCCTTAATATTGGGGCCTATGGTGCGGAGGTGGTTCGCGGCGCGCTGAAGTCTGTTCCCGAAGCACAGCACGAAGCCGCTAGAGCCCTCAACTTCAGCAGAGGCCACACATTGTTTCACGTCATTCTGCCACAAGCGGTTGTAGAGATGATGCCGGCTTTCGGTAACCTGGCCATTCATAACCTGAAAGATACAGCTCTAGCTTCGCTTATCGCGATCAGCGATCTGACTTTCCAGGCCCAGCGCTTGCGCAATCTGACGCTCGACAATGTGACAATCTATTCGCTGACACTACTCGGCTATTTTGCAATGGCCCTGGTGCTCGCCTCCGCCATCCGCTGGCTTGAGCGGCGCCTGAAACGCCAGACTATGGCAGGAGGCTTCGCATGATTTACGGTTATGCCTGGGACACCTCGTCCACGCTATCCTTTGCGATTTCCATTCTGCCAATTCTGGGAATCGGCCTCACCGTAACCCTCAAGGCCGCAGCCACAGGCTTCGCAATTGCACTGATACTCGGCCTTGTCTTCGCACTTTTGCGGCGCAGCCCTTACAAAGTCATTTCATGGCCGACAGTTGTCGTTGTGGAATTTTTGCGTGATACACCGCTGCTGGTTCAGCTGTTTTTCCTCTACTACGTTCTGCCAGTCTACGGCATCGTACTGCCCGCGTTCCTCACCGGTGCATTGGCTCTCGGCCTACAATATTCAGCCTATACATCGGAAGTCTATCGAGGTGGCATCGAGGCCATACCACGTGGACAATGGGAAGCCGCACGTGCGTTGAATCTTACACCATGGCGTACCTATCGTGACATCGTCATTCCTCAAGCCGTACCGCGCATCACACCGGCCATGGGCAATTATCTTGTGTCGATGCTCAAAGAGACGCCGGTGCTGTCTGTAGTCAGTATCGTCGACATGCTCAACCTTGCCAATCTGATCGGCGATCGTACCTTCGAATATCTGGTGCCGCTATCGATGGTCGGCCTGATCTTCCTCATCCTGACTCTCATCTGCTCGGCAGGCATTCGACTGCTCGAACGCACACTTCCAAAGAACGGGATCGCCCTCAAATGACCCACGAAATTATCCGCTTTCAGGACGTATCCAAGCGCTTCGGCGCACTAACTGTGCTGGATCAATTCAATTTCTCGGTCAAGACGGGTGAGAAAGTAACGCTGATCGGTCCATCAGGATCGGGAAAATCAACAGTGCTCCGCATTCTCATGACGCTGGAGCCATTTCAGGAAGGTAAGCTTGAGCTTGCCGGAACGTCTTATCACGAGCCGAATGGCAAAGGGCAGTTTCAGGCGAGCGAAGCTCACTTGCGCAAAATAAGATCGCACGTCGGCATGGTATTCCAAAGCTTCAATCTGTTTCCACACATGTCTGTGCTGCGCAATATCATCGAAGCGCCTATCCATGTTCTCGGTATGAAGCGGGACGAAGCAGAGGCACGCGCGCTCGACCTTCTCTCTCTTGTCGGCCTGACAGACAAGAAAGATCACTACCCTTCGCAGCTTTCGGGCGGCCAGCAGCAGCGTGTTGCGATTGCGCGTTCATTGGCGATGCGACCGCGTGTTCTACTCTTTGATGAGCCGACATCGGCACTCGATCCGCAGCTTGTCGGCGAAGTTCTGGCGGTCATTCGCAGTCTCGCGCAAGAACATGATCTGACTATGCTGCTCGTCACCCATGAGATGCGCTTTGCACGCGAAGTGTCTGATCGTGTCTGTTTCTTCGATAAGGGACGCATCTGCGAACAGGGCACGCCCGAACAGATATTTCAGTCTCCGACAGAAGAACGAACAAAAGAATTTCTGCAATCAGTTCTATAGCGCTCAAGCTATAGAACTGACATCATAGACCGGCGGCAGTTGCGCGAAGGTTTCGCGAATAGTTTCAAGAGCTGTATGCAAGGCGGATCGAGAAAGCCTTCCGCCAAGGCAGATGCGGATGCCGCCATCGCCTCGCTCACCACCTGCCACAAATGGATCAGAAGGGGTAACAGCAACGCCTTTGCTTGCCAGTGCGCGGACAAGACCATCCTCCGACCAGTTACGCGGGATTTTCAGCCAAGCGCAAAGCGACAGCGGATTGCTGCCTGCGATGTGAGGCCCAAGAATATTAGTTACCAATGTCTGCCTTGAACGCAATTCGCTGCGTTGAATATCCAGAAGCTCAGTGGCGGTTCCGTCCTCAATCCAGCGGCTGGCCATCTCTGCAACGAGATTAACGCCACTCCAGCTCGTCACGCGCAAAATCGACGTCACGCGGATAGAATAATGCGCCGGCACAACAAGATAGCCCGTCCGCAAGCCGGTCATAACTGTTTTAGTGAAACTTGTTACAAAGAAGCCCAGCTCCGGTAGCAACTCCGGCATTGACGGCAGAGGCTCTTCTAGGATCGACTTATAGACTTCATCCTCAATAACACAAATGCCATATCTCCGCGCGATGTCCGCGACCGCGATGCGCCTCTCGGCTCCCATCAGATGACTGGTCGGATTACCAAGCGTCGGGATGAGCACCAGCGCCTTTACATCTCCAGCCTTACACGCAGTTTCAAAGGCATCGGGCAATATGCCTTCTCTATCCGTCGGCAGCGCACGCAGCGTGAAGCCAAGTACATTGGCAAGACCGATGATGCCATGATCAGTAAGACTTTCAGTCAGCACCACCTCCCCCGGCTGCACAACCGCTGCGACTGCAAGAAACAAGCCATGAGCGGCGCCATTCGTGATGATAATCCGCCCCGGATCGACATCCACTGACAGACCGCGCAACCAGTCACGCGCGATGCTGCGGTGACGATCCAGCCCCGCAATCGGGCGACATGGACGCATGAAGCTCGCATTGTCCGACTGGCTCATTTCCTCAAATAGTCGCCGCGATGCACTTTCATGCGCGCCCATGTAAACTGCACGGATGATGGAAAGATCAGCAATACCACTGGGATCACGATCGAGCATGAAGCGATCTGCACGTTCGGTCACGCGATTGCAAACATAGGTGCCGCGTCCAACCTCACCACGCAAATAGCCACGCCGCTCCGCTTCCTTGTAGCTGATACTCACCGTCTGAACAGACAGCCCAAGCTTATGCGCCAGATCGCGATGCGTCGGCATTCGCGTCTCGGGTTTCAGGACGCCCTTCTCAACATCCTCAACGATCTTTTCAGTCAGAAGCCGATGTTTGGTGGTTCCTTTGCGCATCTCCAGCGTAGGTTGCCACACATCGAAAATCACAAGATCATTACAAGACATCGATTGTCCTACTTTAACAGGAATTCACCCATGACAATTTATCTCTCAATGAATGAGATTTGAAGTGGCTAATACGAGACAGTAGAAATTATTCGATGTTGTGAAACGCATCGCAAATGAAAACGGCCCGCTGGTATCACTGCGGACCGCTTTGTCGTGGCTGGAAAACTACTATGATCAGCTCAATACGATACCGCCATCGACATTAAGGCTCTGGCCGGTCACGAAGGCTGCGTCATCGGAGGCAAGGAATACGACCGGACCAACCACATCTTCGGGGTCACCAATCCGCCGCATGGCCGTCTTCTCCTGCCATGCTTCACGTATTGCGACGTCCTCAAGATTGACTCGACCCATGTCAGTCAGAATGATACCGGGACAGACACAGTTGGCGGTAATGCCGAAAGTCCCCACTTCCTGTGCTAAGACACGCGTGAACCCCATAACCGCAGCCTTCGAGGCTGAATAATGTGCTTGTTCCGGCGCGCCATGCTTGCCGCCGATAGAGGCAATATTCACGATGCGGCCGTATTTTTGCTTTTTCATGTGCGGCAACACAGCCTGAACGACCAAAAACGTGCCCTTGGCATTCACATCAAGAACGCTGTCCCAATGTTCTTCCTTGAGATGCTCGACTTCGCTAGCAATCAGGATACCTGCATTGTTGACGACAGAATCGATACGACCCAAACCGTCGATGGTCTTCTTTACCATCGCTTCAACATCGGCCTTGAGGCTGACATCGGCATAAACGGTCAATGCGCGACGACCAGCTGCTTCGATTTCCGCCGCAACCTCCTCCAACGCGTCTTTCTGGCGTTCGATATCGTTGATCGCTACATCAAAACCGCGCTTAGCCATACCGACAGCGATCGCACGTCCAATTCCACGGCTGGCACCTGTGACGAGTGCTACTTTTACCTGTTCGGTCATTTCATCCTCCAAAAATCAAAGAGCCGTATAGCCGCCATCGACAGTCAACACTGTGCCGGTCACGAAGCTTGCGGCGTCGGATGCAAGAAACAAAGCAGCATTGGCGATCTCGCGAGGCTCACCAAGCCGCCCTAGTGGTGTCATGGCGAGCCATGTCGAAAACCATTCTTCGTTGCTACGTCCTGCAAGCGTCAATTCTGTTGCGGTGTAGCCGGGAGCTACCGCATTGACGCGCACGCCTTGCTTAGCCCATTCAACAGCCAGTGACTTGGTAATCAGATTTACGCCCGCTTTTGCGGCGTTGTAAGCCACCTGCGGCTGAGGATGGACGACAATCTCCCCGCACATGGATGAGATATTTACGATTGCGCCTCGACCAGCCGCTGCCATACGCTTTCCGAAAGCTTGCGCGCAGTAAAAAACGCCATTGAGATTGACGTCGATCACCGCCCGCCAGTCATCTTCCGTGACATCGCTGGCGACGGCATTTCTGACAATACCGGCATTGTTGACCAGAATATCCGGCACGCCAATCTCGTTGGCAATTGCCTCCGCCACCCGTTCAGCAGCATTCTTGTCTGTTACATCGAGCAGATATAATCGCGCTGACGAGGCTCGTTGTGCGTTGAGTTCGGCAACAGTCGCCGTGCCTGCAGCCTCATCGCGGTCGGTAATGATGACATTAGCACCGGCCTCGACGAAAAGTTCAGCGATAGCGCGTCCAATACCTTTCGCACCGCCGGTAATAACAGCACTTTTACCCGTCAGCTGAAAATCCTTGAGCATTATCTTCTCCCGAGTATTTTCTTCAAGCTCCACGAACCGACTTCAAAGCCGGATATAGCGCGCGATACTGTTGATAAATCTCGTTATAGATAGCCGCCTCACGCGGGCGCGGATCAATACGCGTTCCAGGCTTGACCATGGCGGCGATACCGTCATCAATGCTGGCAAAATGACCCGCACCGTGAGCCGCCAGAACAGCGGCACCAACCGAAGGCGCATCGCGTGACTGGGGCACACAAACTGGTAATCCAGCCGTATCTGCATGGATTTGAAGCCACAGGGGTGACGCACTGGCCCCACCGCCAACCGTGATTTCCTGCCCACGATAACCCGCGTCTGCCATAGCATCAAGGATCGCCCGTGTGCCAAAACTGATGCCTTCCATGATGGCGCGGAAAACATGGTGCGGCTCATGAGCCAGGGTCAGACCGACAATCGCGCCGCGCGACAGGGCATCGGTATAAGGCGTGCGATTGCCTTGAAAATGATCTTGCACCAGAAGCCCATCCGCACCCGGTTCAAGAGTTGCAGCCTTGCGGTTCAGTTCTTCCATATCCATTGTACCGTTCATCATGCGGCCAAGCCATGCAATGACTGAACCGGTCGATGTCTGCCCACCTTCAATGATATAACGTTTCGGATAGACCATATCGGGGTAACTACCCCAGATACCTGCCGCATGAAGCGGCTTGTCTGAAACACCGAATTGCAAGTGAGACGAGCCGGTTATCAAAGCAAGCTGCCCTGGCTTGGCAACGCCAAGACCGATCATGCCGATCAGCGCGTCCGCACCGCCCTGCACGACTTTTACCTTTTGCGAGAGGCCAAGTTCAGCTGCGGCACTACTACTCAGATTTGCAATTACTTCGCCCGGAGCGACAACTCGTGACGGCCATTTCTGCAACAACGCCTCAAGGCCCAACTTCTCCAGAAGAGTTATGGGAAACCTGCCGCGATCTGTAGAATAATGCCAGCGCAACGACACATTGTTGAGGCTTGCAGCCTTCTCTCCTGTCAATCGCAGCGTCATAAAGTCCTGATACTCGCAGATGGTTTCTGCCTTTGCGAAGATTTCAGGCTCATTGCGTGCAATCCATAGCGCCTTGGGGATCATCCATTCCGCTGACACGGGGCCGCGTCCACCACCATTTGCGAGAAGTGCGTCGTCACCGGTGGCGAGTACGGCATCAGCTTCGGCACTGGCACGCACATCCATCCAGATGATCGACGGGCGCAGAGGCTTACCATCGACGTCGAGCGCGACTACTGTGCAGCTTGTCGTAGCCAGCGTGATAGCTTCAATTGCCACCGGGTCGATCGCGGAATCTGATATCGCTTTGCGTGCAGCCAGAACGAAGGAAGACCACCAGTCTTCAGGATTCTGTTCCGCCCGCGCTCCACTGGAAAACTTTGTTTCATAGGGCACAGCGGCGCTCGCCAGACAAGTGCCAGAAAGATCATAGACCCGCGCGCGGATACTTTCCGTTCCTCCATCGGCGGTCAGAAAATAGGCCATTCACATCCTCCCAAATGCCATTCCGAAAGCGCCTCCAGCTCTCGGAATGCATCACCGTGCAACCGTTCAATTTAGTCCGCGAAATGCTTCCAGCGCCTTGCCCGCATACATCACAGCCGGACCGCCACCCATCTCGACAGCAACTTCAAGCGCCTCGATCAACTCGTTCTCGGTCGCACCATGACGGATAGCTGCATCAACGTGATAGAGGATGCAATCTTCGCAACCTTTGGCAACAGCGATACTGACCGCAATCAACTCGCGCTGGGCAGATGAAAACGCGCCCGCTATTGTTGCCGATTTGCTGACCTTCGCAAAACCGGACATAAGTTCCGGCGTGGCTTTAGCAAAAACACCCAGTCGCGACTGGGCTTCTTTCAGACGCAGCTTCACATCAGTCATTCGAGCCTCCTGCAAAATTCATAACCAGATCGGTCACATCCTTCGCCTGATCCCATTGCGGCATATGACCTGACTGGGCGAGGAAATGAACACCGATTGACGGCGGCAACGAAGTCACTTGCTGCCACGGGATAATACGATCCTGTAGTCCGACCAGCACGCGGACGGGCATTGAGCGCGAAAGCTTTTCCAGTGACGCAATAATGTCGGTTCGCTGTCCTGAAGGTCCAACCACCGCTTCTGTCAGATCTTTCAGACGTCCTTTAGCCATAGTTGCAGCAAAATCGGACACCAGCACAGGTGAGAGTTCGACAGGCTTTGCCGCAATACGCCGCAGAAGATGCGCTATCTCGCCCGCTGTCGTTGCCTGTGCCATGCCTGAAATAAACCCGGCATCAATATCAGAGCCAAGTCCCGCCGGTGCAATGAGTGTCAGACTTGCAACGCGGGCGGAATGAGCCGAAGCCAGTGCGGTTGCTGCGACCGCACCAAGAGAGTGCGCTACGACATCCGGCTTATTGATCGACAGAGCATCAAGGAAAGCGGGAAGGAACTGACCAAGCTGATCAGCATTCGCCGCATTAATCGTTGTCAACCCATGGGCCGGAAGATCAGGAACAACCACACGGAAGCCAGCCCTACGCAATCCAGACGCGACGTTGCTCCATGTTGTCCGGTCGCCGGAGAAACCGTGAAGCAGCAAGAAAACCGGGGCGTTCTTGGGGCCTATATCTGTATAAGCAACGCGACCATCTGCAAGTTCAACAAAGTTCACATCAACGCTCGCCTGCGCATTGCCAGAGGTTGCCAGAACATCATCTTTCTCCACACGACCTCGGCGGCCCGAGCCTGAAAGCGTGTTGATGTCTATGCCCTTCTGGCGCGCAAGCCTGCGCGCAAGCGGCGTGGCACGTTCACGCTGATCATGGTCCGCTGCCCTCGCAGGCCGCGCCACTGCGGATTCTTGGGCAATCTCTACCGACCCCTCGGCGTGAGAGACTGCCTCAGCCTTTTGTGGGCTTGAATCCGCCGCCACTTCAATACGAGCAATGGCATCACCAACAGTTATCATCTCGCCTTCTTGGCGCAGGATTTCAACGAGCTTACCGCTGACCAGCGCAGGAAACTCTGCCACCGTCTTGTCGGTCTCAATCTCAAGGACAGCTTCACCGCGCTCAAAATTCTCACCCGCCGTTTTCAACCAGCGGACAATACGACCCTCTTCCATTGTCTCGCCAAGGCGCGGCATGTCGAGATCAGTCACGACATGAGTAGGGTGTGAGCCGGCTGCGGGCGCGGGGTGCGACGCAGCCGGCTCCACCGGAGAGGCTACGCTTTCGCCAGCCTCTTCGGTCCAGTCAGGACCGGCGCCAATATCAATACGCGCAAGCGGCGCACCGACAACGACATGATCCCCAATTGACCCGATCCATTCATGGAGCGTGCCGTCGCCAAGCGCCGGAAACTCGGCAACTGTCTTGTCAGTCTCAATCTCAATGATTGAATCACCGCGCTTGAAACTGTCACCGGGATTAACAAGGAAGCCGACAATCTTGCCCTCTTCCATCGTCTCGCCAAGGCGCGGCATTTTTAGAATACGTTCTGTCATGACAGCATTCTCTCCGCGACCGAACGAATAAGCTCCGCGGTCGGCACGCTGCCAGCTTCAAGATCCTGCGAAACCGAAATCGGAATATCTTCACCGGCAACACGCACGACAGGTTGTTCCAGATAGTCGAAGCATTCTTCGGTAATCCGGGCCGAAAGCTCAGCTGCAACACCGGCTGTCATCACGCCTTCAGAAACAACCATGGCCTTGCCGACGCGTTCGACATATTCGCGTATGGTATCGAAATCGAGTGGGTTGAGTGTGCGAAGATCAATGACGGTCGCTTCAATACCCTTGGCAGACAGTTTTTCGGCCGCATCAAGCGCATAATGAACTTGGCGCGAATAGGTCACGATGACCAGATCTTTGCCAGTACGGCGCACCGCAGCTTTACCCCACTCAAGCGGCTCTGCATCAAGATCAACTTCTTCCTTGCGCGTATAAAGTGCCTTGTGCTCGATAAAGACGACCGGATCAGGTTTCGTTAAGCTTTGGCGCAACAAATGATAGGCGTCCTGCACGGTGGCAGGCATAACAAGCCGCAAGCCCGGCGTATGCATGATCCACGCCTCTAAACTCTGCGAATGCTGTGCGCCCGCCGAACGTCCCGTACCACCCTGTGTGCGCAACACCATCGGCACACCGATCTGGCCACCAAACATGTAGCGAATTTTGGCCGCCTGATTGGCAAGCTGGTCCATCGTCATCCCAAGAAAGTCGATATACATCAGCTCCGCGACCGGACGCAGGCCAGTCATGGCAGCGCCCACTGCGGCACCGATAATTGCAGGCTCGGAAATAGGGGTATCGATAAGCCGTTCAGCCCCATATTTGCCGATAAGGTCTTTCGTCACCCCATAAGCACCACCGTAGCGGCCCACTTCTTCTCCAATGACGACAATGGTGTTGTCTTCAGCCATGGCATCATCAAGCGCTTTACGCAGCGCATCGCGGTAAGTCATGGCAACCATTATGCTTCATCCCTGGAAAGTACGCGGTCGATACGGGTGCGGACGGGTTCAGGCTCGGGTTCGCCCACCGCATAGACATCCCTGAACATTGAGGTGAGCGGCGGGGCCTTAGACTCGACGGTGAAATCAATGGTCGCGTCCATTTCGGCAGTTATACCGCTATCCATCGCATCAAGCGCCGTTTCTTGCGCCAGACCTTCCGAAACCAGCCGGTCACGAGTGAATTTCACCGGGTCTTTCTTACGACCTTCCGCCTCTTCCGCTTCTGCACGATACGGGCTTTTGTCCATACGAGCATGACCAAAGAAACGATAACAATTGACGGAAAGGAAGCCCGGCTTGCCAAGGCGTGCATCATCAATCAGCCATTGTGCAGTCGCCTTCACTTCTTCCACATCAATGCCGTCGACGATGGCGCCATTGAGACCAAACGCATGTGCGCGCTGATCAAATGCCGTATTGGCTGTCGCCTGATCGACGCGTGTGCCCATGCCATACTGGTTGTTGATGCACACGAAAACCACGGGCAAGCCCCAAAGCGCTGCCATATTCATGCTCTCATAAAGAATGCCCTGCTGCATTGCGCCATCGCCGAAAAATGCGAGCGAAACGGAGTTCTTTTTGAGATATTTGCTGGAAAGACCAGCGCCAACGACCGAAGGAATGCCGCCGCCAACGATCGCATTGGCACCAAGATGGCCCAGCGCCATATCGGCAATGTGCATGGAACCACCCTTGCCATGGCAATAGCCAGTTTCCTTACCACCGATTTCCGCCATCATCTGTTTTGGGTCAGCGCCGCGCGCCAGAAAAATACCATGGCCACGATGATGAGTCGTGAACGTGTCTTGGGGCTGCATGGCAGCGCAAACACCGGCAGCTGCCGCTTCTTCCCCAATGGAAAGATGAAGCATGGAACCTGCTGTCTGGCCGCGTACAAACAATTCGCCAACACGCTCTTCGAAAGTGCGGATGCGCCGCATCGTCCGGTATAGTTCGAGAAGATTAGAGTTACTCGGATTTTGCACGTGCGCCTCCGACGGACTTGTCTGTTGTTTTTGTTTCATGATGTTGAGTTCAATGCCTTGCGTGTGCTCTCAAAGGAGCTTCAATTTGGTGGTGCGCGAAACAACTGCGACCGCTACGAGAATGATGAGGCCCTTCACAATGCTCTGGATGTATGTATCCATGCCAATGAGGTTGAGGCCGTTATTGATGACACCGATAAAGAGTGCGCCGAAAAATGTGCCTGCGATTGTGGCTGTGCCCGGACGGAACATCGTCATGCCGATGAACACGGTGGCAAGACCGTCGAGCAGGTAGCGTTCGCCTGCATTTGGCTGCCCTGAGCCAAGCCGTGCTGCAAGAAGTGCACCCGCTACCGCTGCAAAAATCGAGCAGACAACAAGAGCCGCAGCGCGATAGAAGTGACCATTTACGCCCGAAAGCTCTGCGGCTTTCAGATTGCCGCCCACGGCATAAATGTAACGACCGAACACGGTGCGTTCCATTAGGAACCAGGCAAAGAGAACCACGATCACCATCGCATAAGCGAGCACCGGAATTCCGAACAGCTGCCCCTGGCCGAGCCAGAGATAATTCGCCGGTAGTCCGCCATAGATAGCGCGCCCACCAGTCATCAGAAAGTTGATGCCGTAGAGGATTGAGCCTATGGCCAATGTAGCAATAAGCGACGGCACGCCGACAAATGTGACCAAAATTGCGTTGACGGAGCCAACCACCAGACCGGCCACCAGACCGGCAAGCAAGGCCACAGGCAAAGGAAATCCTGCAACTAGCATAAGCGGCACCAGAATACCCGCCATGCCGACCATGTAGCCAACCGATAAGTCCATCTCACGAGCCGCAAATCCGAAGGTCAGCCCAGCGCCCACTATCGTCAGCATAGAAATCTGTTGGATAATATTGAGCAGATTGTTTGTTGTCAGAAAGCGATCAACCGTCAGCGAGAATCCTGCAAACAAGAGAAACAGCACGAAGAGCGTACTATATTTGAGCAGCCATTCGCCTTTCAGTTTTTTACCGAAGCTCTGGGCGTGACGGGATGATTGCGGTGAAACCGCTGAAGATCGGGCATTCATGAGGTAACTCCTGCCATTGCAGCAATAAACTTCGCTTCGGAAAACGTGCCGCGCTCGATCTGAGGTCCGGGCTTGCCATTCACGAAGGGAATGACGCGGTCTGCCACGTCAGCGATTTCCAGAAGATCGGATGTGGTAACGAGAATAGCGACACCCTTGTCGGCAAGCCTGCGCATCTGTGCGTGAATCTCGCGCTTGGCACCAATATCGACACCTTCCGTGGGCTCGATGAAGATCATCAAACGATAATGATTGTCAGCGCCATAAAGCCATTTGCCGATCGAAACTTTTTGTTTGTTGCCGCCACTCAGATCTTTCACGAACTGGCTGCGTGAATGCGCTTTGACGTTCATAAGCTGCATTGTGCGATCGGCTTCATTTGCTTCGCGGCGCATAGACAATATGCCTGTACCGCCCAAAGTCGCGTGCGACGGATGGACCATTGCGAGATTTTCCCGCACATCCCAATCGCCGATGAGAGAGTTCTCCATGCGATGGTCGGGGACGAGCGCAACACCGTTCTTCTGCATGGTTCGGGCATCGACTTTGCTGAGCACCTCGCCCTGAAACCGACACGTTCCAGAAGTCACTCCGCTCGCAGCATAAAGTGAGCGGGCGAAGCCAAAATGCCCTGCCCCCGTCAAACCGATAAGTCCGACGATCTCGCCCGCGCGGATGACAAAATGATCGGCACTGACGCCGCCCGTGTGCCAGTCACTGACCTCCAAAACAACCGGTCCAAGATTGCGGGTATGTTGAAAGTCCTGTTCGACGGTGTCCTTACCGCCAGAACGCTGAAGCATCAGGTCGATCAAGTGCGCTTCGCTCGAATCTTCGGCCTGAAGAGTCGCGATATGTCGACCATCCCGCAGAACGGTAATGCGATCACTCAGCGCTTTTATTTCGGACAGAAAGTGGCTGATCAGGACGATACCAACGCCTTGTTGTGGCAAGGTTTTGATGATTTCCCAAAGGCTCTCTTTTTCGCGAGCGGGTAATGTTGCCGTTGGTTCATCCAGAATGAGCAGTCGCACATTGCCGCGCAGAGCGCGGATAATTTCGATAATTTTCTGATCTGCCATCGGCAGCATATCGACCTGTTCATCGAGATCGATGGAAACTTGCGGAAACCAGCGCTTGAGAAGTTCTTCTGCGCGAGCGAAAAGTTTTTTCTTGTCGATGACGCCAAATCCCATGCGCGGCTCGTCGCCAAGCAGAATGTTCTGCGCAGCAGTCAAACCGGGGACAAGGCTACCTTCCTGTGAGACATGTGCAATACCTTTGCGCAGAGCGTCACCGGGACTGCTAAGCTTAACCTCGGTCCCATCGATGGTGATAATGCCAGAAGTTGGGCTTTTGCTGCCGCCAAGAATGCTGACCAACGTGGTCTTCCCGGCACCATTTTCTCCGATCAGGCCATGCACCTCATCAAATCGGAATTCAGCGCTGACCTGGTCGAGTGCCAGCGTGCCGGGATAGGACATGACGATCTGTGAAAGGCTCACGGCCATCGAAGAACTCCCGTGGATAAATTTCGAGTTTCAGAAAAAGAGGCCGGAACGCGGAACGAACACGCCCCGGCCAGTTGCAGGCATGGGTGCCTATTTCTTCGGGAGGAAGTCCTTGCAGTTCTGCTTTGTTACAAGCGGCGCATCGAGATAGACGGTTTTGGACGGAATGACAGTTGCGGCATCTTCCTTCTTGACCACGATGCTTTCGATCCATTCGCCAGTCTGTGCGCCCATCTTTTCAAAAGGCTGGGAAACCGTTGCGATCATAAGGCTATCTGGCTTGCAGACTTCCTCGATGGCTTGTGGATGGCCATCAATACCGATGACTTTCACATTCTTAAGGCCTGCTGCGGTGAGCGAATTGATAGCGGCCTGTGCTGGCTCGTCCCAAGGTGCCCATACGGCGTTGATCTCTTCACCAAAGCGCGAAGCATAGTCCTGCATGGTACTGGTGGTGTCTTCGAAGAAGGCCGTATAGTCGATATTGTGTTCGGCGATGACCTTAATTTCAGGATATTCCTTCAGAACGGTCGCCATAACGTCACCGCGTTTGCGCGTACCATGATGCTCCGCCATACGCAGGAAAATAAGATTGCCTTTTCCGCCCATTTCGTTGAGCAGATAAGGAGATACCGACGCTGACATGGCCCAGTTATTGGTCGTCACATCGACGAGCACGCCATCGACCTGACCGCTATCGATAGCGAAAACCGGAATTTTAGCGGCAACAGCTGCATCAATGGCAGCGCGCGATGCGCGCAGATCGGACATGCTGACGATGATCGCATCCACGCCACGCGAGGCAGCATCCTGAATATTAGAAGCCGTGCGCTCGCCGGAGCCACCGCTATCAAGAACACTAATCTTCCAGTCCTTGGCGGTTTCCTTCAGCCATGCATCAAAGCCGGCCTTCGCACGCTGTTCAGACTGTGCGGCAGCATTGGAATGCACCCATGCAACATTAGTCGCCGATGCGCTCGCAGTGCCCATCAGCACGGCCAAAGCTGCAACAGCGACAGATTTCTTGAAAAATCCCGATCCCATTTTATTCCTCCCAGAAGTGACGTGGTTGGCTCCACTGTCCAGCTTCAAATTGTTAAACTTCCGCACCTCAGTTTAGTGACGTCATCGCTTTTGATGCCGCATCTACCCCAGACGCTTTCAGCGAAAGCTACACACGCCCCGCGTTACCTTCGCTGCTCCTCCAAAACTGTCGTAGCGCGGTCGTCAGACTCTGCTCCTCCAGAGAAAGACGTCCTCATCCCGCTATCGCGTCAGTCCCGCATTCCAATTGACCCGGTCGCTCTTTCGCGCTCTTGTCCCTCGGAATATTTGATATTAAGCGTCGACAAATTACAAATGTCAAATAGAAATACATTTGTAATTTCGAACCAGGTAATCGAGTGAGGGACCAATGAGTGAATCTGAAGACGGCCTGATGGTGCGCGTGGCGTGGCTCTATTACGTTGGAGGATTCAACCAGGAGGCGACTGCTTCCAGACTGGGATTAACGCGTGCCCGCGTAAACAAAATCCTCGGTGAAGCCCGCGAAAGTGGTCTTGTCAGTATTTCTATCGATCATCAGAATGCAGGTACACTACCCGTCGAGAATGCGCTGATGCAGCGCTTTGGATTGAATTTTTGCGTTTCTACGCCACCATTTGGCTTCGATGCGGCGGACGATACAGCTTCAGAAATTCGCAAGCAGGTTTCGTTCCGAGCCGTTGGCGTTGCAGCTGCAACTTACCTCAAGAATTTTCTGGCTGACAATCAGGAAGCGACAGTGGGCACAGGATGGGGCCGCACCATTGAACAGATGACACTACAACTAGCGGGTGTACGCGCACCGCAAGCCCGGTTCATTTCGGTCATGGGATCGCTGACGGCAAACTCTGCCTATAATCCGTTTGAGGTTGTGCATATGTTGGCCCGCCGCACTGGTGGACAGGGCTTTTTCCTGCCAGTGCCGTTCATCGCCGATTCTGCAGAAGACAGAAAGGTGCTGATCTCCCAACGCTCAGTCGCACGTGCAATGGAGATCGCCCGCACCGTTTCGGTCTGCTTCATCAGTGCTGGTGAACTGACCGAGGATTCATTGTTACGCCGTCAGAACATGCTGAGCAAATCAGAATTGGAAAGCTTGCGGGCTGCTGGGGCGATTGGTGATACCAACGGCATCTTCTTTGACGAGGAAGGTCGCCAGATCGATCATGAAATGAACCAGCGCACCATAGCGCTTGGTTTTGAAGAGTTGCAGAAAGTTCAAGTGGTGTTGCTTATCGCCGGTCAAGAAAAAGCAGCGGCAGCAAAAGCGCTGTTAAAAAGCGGCATTGTCAACGGCCTCATCATAGATGGTGATGCCGCCGACGCGCTTCTGACACTTTCTTAAATGATCGCAATTGCAATGCGCCGATACGCGAGAACTCATCGGCGCAACACAGCAACTTAATCGAACTCTTTTTTGATTTTATCGTGAGCGACAACTGCATCGTGAAAGCGATGGATCGAGAAATCGCCAACGGGCGTTTCGGAACTTCCATGCAGGATCATCTCGGCAAGAACTGCACCTACGCCCGGAGCAATCTGAAACCCGTGACCGCAACAGCCGAAAGCATGAAAAAGCCCTTGCGTTGTAGCGCTTGGACTAATGATCGGGATCATGTCTGGCAGATAGCCCTCCATGCCTGACCATACCCGGATGACCTGCGCATCACCCAGCACAGGTGCAACTTCAGCAAGGCTCCTCATTCCGGCAAGGGTTTTCAATGGCGGAACAACGGTACGTTGATGCTTGAGATCACTGGCCGTGCGAGGATAGCCCGCAACAATGACATTCCCACGCGGGATCTGACGGAAAATGACGTTACCCGCCACCGCCTGCACCGATGGGCGGATGAAGTAAGGCAAAGGCTCGGTCACAAATTGCGGGGGCCCGGCTGAGAAAAGCGGTGTTTCCTCATCAAATTGCTGAGCAATGGCTCTACCCCAAGCTCCGGCTGCGTTGACCAGCTGATCAGACCGAAATGTGCCATGCGACTGCGTTTCAACCACAAAGCCATTACGCGTGGTCTTTGCCGTCAAAAATTTGCAGTTTTCAATCAGCTCAGCCCCATGTGCCCTTGCCGCGCGCATAACGGCTGGCGTAGCAAGGCGCGGATTTGCTGTCGCATCACGCGCTGAATAAGTTCCCGCGACGACTTTGTCACTCAGATAGGGGTAACGCGTACGTATGTCGGCGCCGTCCAAATCTTCGATTTGCAGGCCAAACTGACGCGAAGTTTTTGCATAAGCTTCAAGTTTGTCCACTTCCTCATCATTATAGGCAAGATAGATATGTCCCGAACGGTCATATTCGCATGTATCACCGATAAGCTGATCGAGTTGCTCCCATAATTCCTGCGCCCGCAAGGAGAGTGGATATTGCCGGACATCACGCCCCTGCAAACGCAGATTGCCAAAATTGGCACCACTCGACTGCGCGCCAACATATCCCTTTTCAAGAACCGTCACACGATGTCCGGCCCGCGCCAGAAAAAGGGCCGTGAATGCCCCATTCAAACCGCCGCCGATGACAAGCGTTTGTGTTTCTCTTACCGATGTCATGATGAAACAACTCGTGCAGCGCCAACATTAAGTGGCTTGACCGGCGCCTGCGCGCGCAGCCGACCGACATCTTCAATCGGACGACCACTTGCCTGTGATGTAATTTCCGCGAGCGCCAGACCGCAGAAGCGTCCCTGACAACGCCCCATGCCGCAGCGGGTAATTGCCTTCACACGGTTCACTTCAACAGGGCCGACTTCTTTAGCTATACTCTGTCTGATTTCGCCAGCTAAAACGCCTTCGCAGCGACAGACAACAGTATCGTCACTGATCACAGACACATTATCGACAGGCCAGCGGAATATCTGGGCAAGATTGCGCTGGAATGCTCGGTACTGACGAACGGCATGACTGGTTCGGCGTTTTGCTTGTTGCAATTCGGCCCTCGCGACTTGCGGCATCGTCACGCTTGCCTTAACAGCAATGTCTTCAATCATCGCAAGCGCTGCCAGCTTTCCGCTTTGAATTGCACAATCGGCCCCACCGATTGAAGCGCCATCGCCCGCCAGATAGACGCCTTCGGCGCCGCGACCATCCATATCAGTAGCAGGTAGCCACTGCCGAAAATCGCTGTCAAATTCAAAACGACAACCGGCAAGTTCAGCAAGCTGGGTTTCGGCACGGAGCCCATATCCCAGAGCAATAGCATCACAATCGAGCTTCTGGGTACGGCCTTTCCGGTCGCGGTAGAGAAGACTTTCAACGTGGGTTTCGCCTCGAACCTCTTCGAGTACAACGCCGCTGTGAATTGGAATTCCTGCGCTCTTCAACTCGGCCATATAGCGCGCACCTTGCCACGCCGTTCTGAAGCTGTGTCGCAGACCGGGCAAGGCGCTGAGTTTCGCGCGAAACGGCGTCGTGTCCAGCACCACAATGTTTTTTGCGCCCAGCCGATGATATTGTAATGCAGCCAGAAGCAGCAGCGGCGAGCTGCCTGCAAACACCACTTTTCGGCCGATGAAACTGCCCTGATCTTTTAAGGCAACCTGCGACCCACCGAGCGAATAAACTCCCGGCAGGGTCCAGCCCTTAAACGGCATGACCTTATCAGTTGCACCAGTCGCAATAATCACATGCGAATAAGGTAGCTCATCCACTTCACCCGCACTTTCTACAAAGGCTGTACCTTCATAAAGTGACCAGACGGTCGTAAGCGGACGGTAATCGATTTGCTCGATCAGCGCGTCGGCATTTTCATGAAAGTTCCGATATTTCGCCTCTTCATTTCTATATAATTTCCGAGGTTCAAATCCCATCCGCGAATTGAGCCTACGCAATCCCTGACCGCCTGGAAACTTAGCTTCGCTCAGCACAACTGGCTTCACAACCTGGCCGGTCAGTTGTTCAATCAGCTTCGCATTATCCACAACGGTTTGGGCAGCACTGATACCAGCAGGACCTGATCCGACGATGAGAGGACGCATCATGACTGGCCCCAAGATTCAAAGCGGCTCAACAATTTCATGCCCTGATGCAATGCGGTTGAACAGGACCGCAGACGTTTCCCCTCGGACGTCCACACCCAGCAATCCTGACAAGCAGCCATAAGGCAAAACCCCGCACGCGGCATTCCGTCAAATTCGGAATAGCGCAACACATGGCCACTCTGCAGAAGTGCTGCGAAAACCGATTGCCCCTCAAATCCCTGAATTTCAACTCCGTCAAAAGCAAAAGTCAGGGGCTTGCCCGTTGGCGCAACTGCGGCAACGAGCTGCCCTTTTGAAGGCGTCGCATTCATTTGATTCCCCATTTGCTATTGCAATGCAATATCTGTTATTTTTATACAAACATTTCGCATGGCAACAAATCTGTCAACGGTGTTTTTAGAACCTGCGACAGAGTGGGATACCGTCTGTTGTTACGACGGTATCGGTAGCGCGTGGCGTCAGGCTTTGGAAATCGTCCTTGAAGCCGCAATCACATAGGGGCTGAAACGCGAAACGATATCCTCGCGCGAATACCGCGCCAGCGATGCTGCAATGTTGATTGCAGCAATGGGCCGCCCGTTCGGCCCAGTAATCGCCGATGCAATCGACCCGTCTCCATGATAAACCTGCTCAAACGCAGTCGCATAACCGTCTTCGCGGAAGCGACGAATATCATCCATGATCACTTTCGGATCGATGATCGTATTGGCGTTGAAGCTACGGAATTGAGTCTGATCAAGAATCGCCTGTGCTTCCTCTTCAGGCAAGCGCGAGAGAATCGCCAGTCCTGGAGCAGTGCAATAGGCAGGCATTCGTGTGCCGATGATAACGTCGGTATTCAGCACATGACGGCTCAGAAAACGCGACACGAATACAATCTCGGTGCCATCGGGCACGGTGAGATTGATCGTTTCTTCTGTTTCTTTGCTCAGATGCTGCAAATAGGGCATTGCACGATCAATCAACTTGTTTGCCCGAACATAGTGAAAACCCAAATCCAGCGTCTTTGCCGTCAACTCGAACTGGCGTGTGACTGGATCTTTCGCGAGAAATCCAAGTTTCATCAGCGTATGGGTAAACCGCTGTGCCGCACTCATATCAAGGTCTGTCAGAGTAACAATTTGGGATAGGCTCAACGTAGACTGATCCGAGTTAAAAGCCCCCAGAACGCGGAAAGCCTTTTCCACAGACCGCACCATAAGCGCGTCACCACGACCAGAGTTTTCGCCGCTGGCATCTGCTGAATCTTCCGGCGATTTCGATTGCTGTTCTTTTGTCAAATCCACTGGTTCTTTCATTACCACGCCCTGACCTAAGAGCGATTTACCGCCTATTTATACACAAACAAACTGGCCTTGAAACGGTCGAGCATTGCTCCCGCTTCGTCATGCCTTTTCCATAAATTACTAAAACAGCCTTGACAAACTGCAATTACAAAATTCAAAATACAATAATAGTTATTGCATTACGATAGTCGATGGGAACACATAGATGCCTGAGTTCATCCTCACCTCACTTAAAAATTCGGTACTGACGATCACGTTGAACCGACCAGAAGTGATGAATGCGTGGAACGCTGCGATGCGCAATCAGCTAATCGAAGCTTTTCAGGCTGCAGAAGAAAATACAGCGGTGAAGGCTGTAATTCTGACCGGAGCCGGTGAACGTGCCTTCGGAGCGGGCCAAGACCTGAACGAAACTAAGACATTCGATGCCGATCGTGCCGAAGTCTGGATCGGAGAGTGGGAAAAGCTCTACACGCGGATCAGAACTCTATCCAAGCCGATCATTGCAGCGCTGAACGGCGTCGCCGCCGGTTCTGCCTTTCAGGTCGCTCTTCTTTGCGATATCCGCATTGCTCATGCGGATGTTCGCATCGGGCAGCCGGAAATCAATTCCGGTATTCCGACAACCACTGGTTCGTGGATTATGCGTGAAATGATCGGTTTTGCCCGTACGGTGGATCTGGTTCTCACAGGTCGTTTGCTCGATTCAAACGAAGCGCATCAGATTGGCCTCATCAACACCATCGTTCCACAGGATCAGGTTCATGCTGCAGCACAGGCATTGGGCGAAGAACTAGCTGGTAAGCCGCCAGTCGCAATGCGTCTTAACCGTCAGCGTTTCTATGAAATGACCGAACCGGGCCTGCAGGATGCGCTTTCCGCTGGCGTACGTATTCAGCGCGAAGCTTACGCAACAGGCGAACCTGCCCGCATGATGGAAGCATTTTTTGCTGCCCGTCAGGCCCGCAAGGCATCCTGATTTTTAACTGTATCAAAGTCTGCAGGATGTGGTGAACGCTATATCCCGCACTATAAGATCGGCACACCGATCAGAATTAAAACTGCTTAGGCAGGGGAACCCCTTCAGAATACCAGAACGTTTTGAAAGAATAATAAAGGGAGCATCATGACTACGAAATCACCATTCACGCTGACCCGCCGCACTTTGCTTGCAGGCGCCACCGCAGCACTTGCAACACCCGCTATTCTCCGCCCTGCTTACGCTCAGTCAACACTGACGCTGGCTGATCCGGGTGGCCCGTTTAACAGCGCTTTCCGCAAGGCATTTTACGATCCGTTTGAAAAAGAAACCGGCATCAAGATTGTCAATGTCGCCCGTGAAGCGGAGCCGACAGCACAGTTCAAGTCCATCGTTGAAACGAAGAGCTACATTTGGGATTTGAGCACGCTGACACTTTCGGCGCGTAAAATCCTTTCCGAATCAAGTCTACTGGAACCGACCAGCATTACCAAGGATCAGGTGCCAGACATCATGCCGGAAGCCGTCTTTGACGATTTTCTCGGCATCACGATCTATTGCCACATCTTTGCGACCCGCACGGACCTGTTGAAAGATAATATTCCGCAAAGCTGGACCGACTACTGGAATGTTGAAAAGTTCCCCGGACGCCGTTCCTTGCGCAAAAACCCAATCGACACACTTGAGCAGGCACTGCTTGCCGATGGGGTTCCGCTCGCAGAGCTTTATCCGCTGGACGTTGATCGCGCCTTTGCCAGCCTTGACAAGATTAAGGATCACATCTCCGTCTGGTGGACAGGCGGCGCACAATCGACACAGCTCCTGCAAAGCGGTGAAGTTTCAATGATCAGCGGATGGAATGCTCGTCTGCAGTCGGCAATAGATGGCAATGTAGCTGCCGAAATCCATTGGGATCAGGGACTTTATTCCATCGAAGGATGGGCCATTCCAAAAGGCAATCCACGCGCAGATCAAGCACGCGAGTTCATCAAGTTCTGTGCGCGCCCGGAACAGCAGGCGCTGTTTACTGAAGAGCTCGCTTACGGCCCCACTAACAAGAAGGCTTACGACTTCATCCCGGCTGAGCGCGCGAAAATTCTGCCAACTGCACCACAGAACATCAGCAAAATGCGCCTTGCGGATGAAGACTGGTGGAGCGCCAACCGCGCAGAAATGACTGAGCGGTTCAATAGCTGGTTGCTGTTTTAAGACAGACTTACATACGCTTCCAGACGACCACACTGCCCTGCTTTCATGCGACGTGAAAGCAGTCCGCAAAGTGTCTGTCTGCATCCCCCGATGACCATTACACTAATTTGCGCTGCTATCAGCGTATCCAGGGTTCCCACATGAATGCAGAAACACCACAAGAAAACCCGAAGATGCTGATTAAGGGACTTGGCAAAGAGTATGGCAGCGTCACAGCTCTTGAGCCCAGCAACCTGACCGTCAATACCGGCGAGTTTGTCACCCTTCTTGGCCCTTCTGGTTCCGGGAAAACCACACTTTTGCAGATGATCTCCGGTCTGGTGGAGCCTACCCATGGCGAGCTGTGGGTTGATGGGAAAAACTACACCCACACGGCGGTGAACAAACGCGACATGGGTTTGGTATTTCAGCATTACGCGCTGTTTCCGCACATGACGGTCAGCGAGAACATTGCCTTTCCGTTGAAAATGCGTGGCACAAACTCAAAGGAAGTCAGCGCTCGTGTTTCGGAAACACTGGCCAAGGTGCAGCTCGAAAAATTCGCGTCGCGCTTTCCGCGCGAGCTTTCTGGTGGGCAACAGCAGCGCGTGGCTCTCGCCCGCTGCTTCGTTTACCGCCCGCAGATTATTTTGATGGATGAACCGCTTGGCGCATTGGACAAGAACCTACGCGAACATATGCAGTTTGAAATTAAACGCCTGCATCGCGAGTTCGGCACAACGGTCATCTATGTAACACATGATCAGGAAGAAGCGCTGGTTCTGTCCGACCGCATCTGCTTGATGAATCATGCCAAGATCGAACAGCTGGGTACACCGCGCCAGATTTACAGCGAACCGGCCAGCGTGTTTGCGGCGAAGTTTATCGGCATGTCCAATATTCTTGGCGGTAAAATAACTGAACAGTTAGCCGATCACGCTCTCGTTGAAACGCAACATGGACAGTTCTCCGTTCTCAATAAGCATAAGCTTCCGGTCGGCAGTGAAGCACACATCGTTCTGCGCCCAGAACAGATGAAACAGGGCAATAATGACAACTCCAAAGTCAGCAATATCAGCGGAACTGTTTCTGAAGTCGTCTACGTCGGTTCCGATACCCGCCTTCTTGTCACCCTGAAGGGTGGTGAGACAATTATCGTTCTTCATGATGGCGTAAGCGACATGCCATCAGCGGGTGATCCGATTACCTATCACTGGCACAATCAGCAAGCGGTGTTGGTGGCATGAATACAGCAACAAACAAATCTGGCTTGCCCGCCTTTCTGAAATCGGGTCCATTCAAATTCGGACCGTTGTGGCTGGCGCTTCCGGCAATCGCTTTTCTGTGCATCTTTTTTCTGGTGCCAGTGTTTCGTCTTCTCGCGCTGAGTGTTCAAGACACCAGTGGAACTCTGACAACTGTTCACTATGCGCGCCTAATCGACACTGAGGTCTATTGGCGCATTCTCAGCATCACATTTCGCATTGCAGCCCTGACGGCCCTATTTTCTCTGCTGTTGGGATATCCGCTTGCTTATTGGCTTTCGGGCCTGAAAGAAAGCCGTCGCAATCAGATGCTGTTGCTGGTGCTCGTTCCCTTCTGGACCAGCTATCTCGTCAAGACGTTTTCCTGGATGTTGCTTCTCGGCAATGATGGCATCTTGAACCGGCTGTTGAGCGGTGCCGGGCTGATCAACGGGCCATTGCCATTAATGTATAACGAGTTCGGCGTGATCGTCGGTATGGTCCATGCCATGATGCCGCTGGCTGTACTCACCATGATGCCAGTCATGGCAGGCATTGACCGCAGGCTCGGCCAGGCGGCGGGCACTCTTGGTGCAGGAAACTCACACCGGTTCTGGATGGTCTATTTCCCTCTGTCGATTCCCGGAATGGCTGCGGGTGGGTTGCTCACCTTCATCACCTCGCTCGGTTTCTTTATCGTACCGGCTTTCCTCGGCGGACGTCAGCAAACAATGCTGGCTCAGCTGATCATCGTGCAGGTGCAGGAGCTGGTAAATTGGGCCTTTGCTGGCGTGCTTGCCACGATGCTGCTGGTCACGGCCATGCTCGCCTGCTGGATTTACAATCATCTCTTCGGCCTGTCCTCACTCTCATCGGGTGCAGGAACACGCGACGCGACTTCTGACAGTATTCTGCGCCGTTGGGGCCTTGTGTTCCTCGAAAAGCTCGCGAGCGTTACGGCAATTTTCAGCGACCATCTGCCGCCGCGCCTGCATATTCTTCCGGCCTATGTAACAGCAGTGCTGGTATTCCTGATCGCGCCAACTTTGCTTGTGATCCCGATTGCATTCACCAGCTCCAACTTCCTGGAGTTCCCACCTCCGGGCTACAGCCTTCGCTGGTTTGAGACCTATTTCAACTCTCCGATCTGGACATCTGCCACTGTACGATCTTTCGGCGTAGCCTTCGTCACAGCCATTCTTGCAACACTTATTGGTGGATTTGCAGCGCTTGCAGTTGCACGTTCCCGTTCGCGCTGGAGTGGACTGATCTTCGCCTTCATGCTGGCGCCGATGATCGTTCCACGTATCGTCATCGCAGTGGGCCTGTTCTATCTGTTCGCACAGATTGGCTTAGTCGCAACCAACACAGGCCTGGTGATTGGTCATACGGTTCTGTCTATTCCATTCACCTTCGTTGCGATTGCCGCTGTATTGAAAAGTTACGACTGGCGGCTCGATCAGGCAGCATTGTCCTTGGGCGCAGGTCGCTTCCAAACATTGCGGCTGATCACCGTTCCACTGATTAGCGGCGGCATCGTCTCTGCATTTCTGTTCGCCTTCGTCACATCCTTTGATGAACTGACTATCGCGATCTTTGTGAGTGGTGGACTGAAATCAACGCTGCCTAAACAGATGTGGGACGACATGATCCTGCAGCTCAATCCGACACTGGCTGCCGTTTCCGTTGTGGTTCTAACTATCGTCACAGTTGTCTTGCTTCTGGCAGACAAGTTTAAGCGGAGCTGACCCCGGCAAGCTTCCAACCAAACTCTCACCACTTCCTCCCGATTGCTGGTCTGATGGACAGGCCGGCAATGTGAGACAGGCTAATCCAAATTTACAGGTTTAAAGACCATGCCGACCTCCCATACATTCATAGATCTATTGCTGGAAAAGGCTGCAAACACCCCTGATAACCTGTTTGCCCGGCACCCCACAGGCGACATCAGCTTTGCAAGGCTGGAGAACGCATCTGCGATAATCGCCAACAAGCTGCGCGAAAACGGTATCCGCCCAAAAGATCGCGTTGCGGTGATGATGCGCAACAGCCCGGCAGCACTTGCAGTCATCTACGCTGTTACGCGTTCAGGCGCGATATGGATTCCCGTCAATACCGCACTCAAGGGCGCGGGGCTGGAGTATATAGTAAGCCACAGCCAGCCTTCGCTGATCGTTGCAGACAGCGAATATTGTTCGATCCTTGCCGATTGCGACGCGGCTCAATTGCCCGCCATCATCGAAATCAGCAGCCCAGCAATGCCCGATTATCAAGCGAGTGTGCAGTTTGAATCAGCACTTCCTATTGCCGACGATATCGCAGCAATCATGTATACATCCGGCACAACCGGCCCCGCAAAAGGCGTGTTGGTAACACACCGAATGCTGCGTCTCGCAGCAGAAGCTGTCGCAGTGTGCTCGGATGCAAAAGACCATGACGACTTTTATATGTGGGAGCCATTCTTCCACATTGGCGGAGCGCAGGTTTTGCTCTTGCCACTTGTACGAAACGTCACCCTCACAATCTCTGACCGTTTCAGCGCCAGCCGCTTCTGGGATGAATTGCGACAGGCAAGTTCAACTCATATCCACCATTTGGGCGGCATCATCCAGATCCTCTTGAAACAACCACCATCGGAAAAAGACCGTGATCACAACGTGCGCATCGCATGGGGCGGTGGTTGCGCAACGGAAGTTTGGCGGGCTTTTGAGGAGCGTTTCGGCATTCAAATTAGAGAATGCTACGGCATGACAGAAGCCTCCAGCCTCACCACATTTAATGACAGCGGCATTGTCGGCGCAGTGGGGCGAACGGTTCCATGGTTCACGGTCAAGCTTGTCGATGAACACGGCACAATCGTTACAGAGGGGAAAGGCGAGATTGTCGTAACCACCTCAATCGAAGGTGCTATTTTCCCCGGCTATTATCGCAATCCCGAAGCCACTGCCAAAGCTTTACGTGCAGACGGCTTTTTTACGGGCGATCTGGGATCCTGGGGTGAAGACGGGAACCTCTTCTTCCATGGACGTATGACAGACAGCGTACGCTGCAAGGGCGAAAATGTTTCGGCCTGGGAAGTTGAGCATGTCGCTTCCGATCATCCTGATGTGGAGGACTGCGCAATGATCGGTGTTGCAGCCGAGATTGGCGAGCAGGACATCAAGCTTTTCGTCCAACCAAAAATTGACAGCGCACCCGATGCCAACTCATTGAACGACTGGCTGAAAAGTCGTCTCGCTCACTATCAGCTGCCGCGTTACATCGCTTTCGTCGAAGCGTTTGAACGCACGCCAAGCCAGCGCATCATGAAGCACAAGCTACCCAAAACCAAAGATGATTGCTGGGACCGGCTCAATCAATAATAAGGAGGAACAAGCCCATGACATTAGCCGAAAAAAATCTGAAGACTGACGTTTTGATTTCCGGTACTGGCGCTTTTTCCGGTCGCATCGCGCTCGACCTTGCTGCCACTTCGGAAGAAGTATTGCATGTGGTGATTGCCGGACGTAATCGTGATCGCCTCAGCTGGCTGAAGACAGCGTGCAACGCACGCGCATCCATGTTCAGTAAACCAATCACCTTTGATACCTATGAAATTGATCTGGTGAAGGAAGGCGCAACCGATCAGCTGATTGCAGACACAAAGCCAGCCATCGCCGTGCAGGGCGCATCAATACAAACTTCCAGCGTCATTTCGGATACCGGTAACCAGTGGACAGCCCTTGTCGCTGAAGGTGGCCTTTCAGCGACCGCGGTGTTTCAGGCGCTCATTTCAAGCCGCATGGCAAGATCAATAAGCAAGCTTTCACCTGAAACTGCACTCATCAATTGTGGCTTTCCAGACGTCGTGAACGGCATGATCACTGCGATGGGTTACAAAGTGCTGAGTGGAACCGGCAATGTTGCTATACTTTCCAATGTCTTTGCCGGAGCGAAAGGCATCACTGATCAAAAACGGGTGCAAGTGATCGCGCATTATCAAAACCTTGCAGCATGGCGCAAACACGCTGCCGAACGGATTGGCACTCGCCCGTGCCGGGCGTTCATTGACGGCAAGGAAATCACTGATGTCTTCAAGGAATTTGAAGCAGTGAAACTAACCACCGAGCCTGCTATCGAAATTTCTGGTGCAAGCGGCGTCACTCTGATTGCGGCCTATGCGGCCAACAAATCATGGACCGGCCATGTGCCGGGGCCAAATGGTTTACCGGGTGGCTATCCGGTCAAACTCGAAAACAGAGCCTTGCATCTGAACCTGCCGGAAGGCGTCAGTCAGCAGGAAGCAATTGACTGGAACTCATCTTTTGAAGAGGAAAAAGGGCTCGTCATCAAGGAGGGTTGTGCAGAATATACGGGCGCTCTGAAAGCAGTCCTTGCGCGGCACGGCTTCCGCTATGCCGACGGTTTTGATGTGGCGGATCTGGAAGAAGTCTGTGCAGATATGTTGAAACTGCGCGATACACTCAGCCAGCAAAAACACTAAATCAGCCAAAGAAAGTACAATCATTTGGCGCTGTAAATATCAGCGCCAAATGCATTCTACGCCACTAAGAGCCCGCGCAGGATCGTCTCGGTTATGGTCTTTGCAGCTTTCGCATAGTCGGCTTCCTTCAGCTCACTAACATCAAGTGCATCGCAGGCGAGAGCTTCAAACTCGACATAAAATTGCGTTGCTGACCAAAGCAAAATGAACAGATGTCGCGCATCCACAGGCACAATTTTGCCTTGTGCGGCCCACGCATCGATCACGCCTGCTTTTTCTGATGTGACGCGCCGCATGTGTTCGCGTGCGTTTATAGAAAGGTGCTCTGCACCCTGCAGTATCTCATTGGCAAAAAGGCGCGTTTCGGCTGCATTTTCCCATGCATGATTAAGCTTTGCACGGACATAGGCTTCAATCGCTTCCGCCGGTTCACGGTCAGCTGCAATATGCCTGAACGCATCATCCCAGCTGTGAATCAGCTGGTCAATCGCCGCGTTATAAATCTCTTCCTTGGACGAAAAGTAATAATAGACATTGCCCTTGGGCAGCCCCGATGCCTTCGCAATTTCAACGATACGCGCCCCATCGAGACCCTTGCGAGAAAAAATCTCAACGGCAGCTGTGAGTATCTTTAGAACGTTTCTCGCTCTGATCGGCTCATCAGAAGCCGCCTGATGTGCAGGCTCCATTTCAACCGATCTGCTTTGCTCTACCATTGGTTATCCCATTGTTTTTAAATATCTTATCCCGGACCTATTGCCCCGTTCATTAACGCGCAATCATCCACAGGCCTATCAATACGACTGTATGAGACCTTTGGAATCGAAGCACTAATAAAAAAGAAGTTGACAATATGGTCAACTTCTTTTCATAAGAAGCTGACAAAACGGTCAGGTTCCTGAAACTGAACTGACGAACGCGACCTTGGGGAGGGTGCAAATGGCTATGCTGCTACGGGCTGCGATGGAGGAATTTCTGTCAGATTGGTCAACCGATCTGTATGAGCCATGGCGTGCTCTGCTTGGACATACTGCACTCGATTTCCAAGGAATCGCATCTGAGCTGGAACTCGAAGTCTGGGAGCCGATCTTTCCTGTTCGCCGCGGAAAACACTTTCCGGGAATGCCTGTCGGAACTCATTGCTTGCGCGCATTCGATGGCATTTCCCCAGACGAAGTGACTTGCGTGGTCCTTGGTCAGGACCCCTATCCTGAACCGGGCTTTGCGACCGGACGCGCTTTTGAAGCGGGAAATCTTGCGGGTTGGAACGAGCTCGACAAAATGTTCTCCAAAAGCATCCGCGCTTACACACAACAAACTGTCGCTGCACGTACGGGCGACTTGTCTTATGCGCGGAGTTTCAACGACTGGCCAAAGACACTGGCTGCAATTGAAAACGGTACAGTCGAGCTGGAACACCCTTCCAAAATTGCCGACCGATGGGTTTCGGAAGGCGCGCTGCTGCTTAATGCTTCGCTGACACTGACCCGTTTCAAGGTCGATATTGACCCTCATCAATCACAAGGCCACCTGGTTCTCTGGAGACCTTTGATCGTAGAAACACTGCTGGCCCTTGCAGCACGTGGAAAGCCGTTGGTGTTTCTCGGATTTGGCGACGCGGCCGCACAAGCACTCAAACTGGCAGGCATTGACGAAACAGTAGGCGGAAATCTGCGCTGTGTCCTGCGCGATCATCCGGCTCGCGCTGACGAAGTACTGGCCCGTCCCAATCCATTCATTCTTTGTAACGATTTTCTGGAGGAGATGGGTGCTCAGCCCATCGCTTGGTAACATGGCCGCAACGAAGAAATTCGATTATATCATCATCGGTGCCGGTTCGGCTGGGTGTGTTCTCGCCAATCGCCTTTCCGCCGATCCGGCCAACAAGGTGCTTTTGCTGGAGGCTGGTGGGCAGGACCTCAACCCGTTGTTCCGGCTCCCCATGTTGATGGGCAAGCTGTTTCATTCGGGCATCTACAACTGGCATTATCACACAGAGCCAGAGCCGCACCTCAATGACCGCTCACTTTACTGGCCGCGTGGAAAAGTGCTCGGTGGCACCTCCACAATCAACGGCATGATCTATGTGCGAGGAAACCGTCACGACTATGATCGCTGGGCGCAAATGGGAGCAACGGGATGGTCATATGATGAGGTACTTCCGGCATTCCTGCGATCTGAAACCCATGTGCAGCGTAAGGATGATTTTCATAGCACTGAAGGCGAATTGACCGTCTGCCGCGCCCGCGGCTGGAATGGTTTGCTCGACGTGTTCAACGAAGCTGGCGAACAAGCCGGGTATCCATTGAACGACGACTTTAACGGCAAAGAGCAGGAAGGGTTTGGTCGATACGACTTTACCATTACTAAAGGCAAGCGCTGCTCTGCGGCCTATGCGTTCCTGCGCCCTGCGAAGAAACGCCCAAATCTGACAATCATTACCCGCGCCCACACGAGACGTGTGCTGATCGAAAATGGCCGCGCCATCGGAGTCGAGTACAGCCGAAAAGGCAATGTCACCAAAGCCCACGCAAATCGTGAGGTCATCCTGTCGGCAGGCGTGGTCAACTCCCCGCAAATCCTCATGCTTTCGGGTATTGGCGCAGCCAACGAACTGGCCGAACACAACATCAAGGTCGTGCAGGACCTGCCCGGCGTTGGCAAGAACCTTCAGGACCATGTCGATTGTGTCATGGCTTATGAATGCCGCGAGCCAGTCACGCTCTATTCTGATCTGCGCGCCGACAAACTGACATTATCGGTCATTCAGGGAATGTTGTTTGGGGAAGGTATCACCACGACCTTCCCTTACGAGGCAGGTGCATTCGTCAGGTCACGCGCTGATCTTGCAGCACCCGATATCCAGCTGCATTTCATGCCTGCGCTTGAAAAGACCGCAAACCTACATTTCCCAAACCCGTTCAAGAAGGAACGCGTAGAAGCCAATCATGGTTTCTCGTTGCGTGTCGGTCCTGTCAATCCGGAAAGTCGCGGCCAGATCAGTCTGCGTTCAGCCAATCCGATGGACCGTCCGCGCATCAATGCCAATTATCTGCAAACCGAGTTCGACATTCGCACGATGATCAACGCCATCCGCATGACGCGGGATGTCATCAAGCAGAAAGCGTTTGACAAATATCGTGGTAAGGAACTCGCTCCCGGCCCGACGGTGGAGACCGATGCGGAACTGACCAAATGGCTGCGCGCCAATGCCATGACAACGTTCCATCCGGTTGGCACCTGCAAAATGGGCAACGATCCGATGGCAGTTGTCGATGCGCAGCTGAAAGTTCACGGCATTGAAGGCCTGCGCGTTGCAGATGCTTCAATCATGCCAATCATCTCAAGCGGTAACACCAATGCTCCGGCGATCATGATCGGGGAGCGCGCCGCTGAATTCATTCTCAAGGAGGCCTATTAATGATCGTCGAGCATCGCACTTATACTTTCAAGCCCGGCACGGTCGAAGGCTGGCTCAAGAAATATGAAACCGAAGGTCTGCCGATCCAGAAACGGCACCTCAATACGTTTCTCGGCCTCTATGTCAGCGAAATCGGGCATCTCCACCGGACTGTTCTGATGTGGCGCTATGATAGTCTCGCAGATCGCGAAGCGCGGCGTACCGCCATGTATGCTGATCCCGAATGGCAAACATTTATCTCCGGTGTCTGGGCGCTTGATGCAATCGAGACGCAGGACGTGATGATTATGAACCCGGCATCATTTTCGCCCGGCGCATAAGCAGACGAATGCAACATTGCATCCGTAAAACCAAGGGCGGCGCGTGAGCCGCCCCAATAAAAATTCGGATACCGAACTTCCAGAGCAAGGAAATGGGAACATGACGAACAAAGATTCAAATCAAATTAATCTACTGCACCGCTCCGTCGACCGCAGAAGCTTTCTGAAGACTACGGCAGGCCTGGCCGCTTTCAGCATGACCAATGGCCTGCTGACCGCAGCATCCTATGCCGCAGGTGGGCTCGTCGCGCTTGTCCATACGCAGGCTGCAGGTGATGCGAGTGCTGTGGATTCTATGATTGCCAAGCTCAAGCAACTTGCCGACGAACACGGCTTTCAGTCACGCGCTGTCTATGCGCAGGACCCTGCGACTTACGAAACTATCTTCCGCACTCTGGGCGATGCAGGCGCTTCCGTGATTGTTTCAACGTTCAACGAAGTTGCAGAACCCTTTAAGGCTTTGGCCCCTTCCTATCCAAATACCAAATGGGTCCAGCTCTTCGCCGATCCTTTTGAGCCTGCAATTCCAAACGTCGTAACAGTCTCCTATGACTATTATCTTGGCTGTTATCTGTCAGGCATTTTTGCAGCGCGCCTAAGCAAATCCGGTAAGCTTGGCTTCATCGGCGGCGTATCTATTCCACCAATCAACGCCGATTATAATGCATTCAAGGCTGGTGCTTTGTCTGTGCGTCCGGATGCATCTGTGGCGGTTGCTTTTGCAGGTTCATTCCAAGACCCGGCAAAGGGTCAGGAAATCGCGACACAGATGTATTC
The DNA here is from genome assembly GCF_025846885.2 of Brucella sp. HL-2. Taxonomy (NCBI): domain Bacteria; kingdom Pseudomonadati; phylum Pseudomonadota; class Alphaproteobacteria; order Hyphomicrobiales; family Brucellaceae; genus Brucella; species Brucella sp. HL-2. Next base: position 126,154 of record NZ_JAOYTK010000005.1, read on the forward strand.
AAGCGGCATCGATTTCATTCAGACGGACGCTGCGGCAACCGATTTCGGCATTATTGCTGCAGCGAAAGAAGGCGAAGGACGCCTCGTAAGCGTGCTTGATCCTGCTCAGTTCCCACAAGGCCCGAAGAACGTGATTTCGATCGTAGGTCTCGACTTCGGCAATTCGCTCTATAATGAAGTCACCAAGGCTGTCGGTAAAGATTTTGCTGGCGGCACACATGAGCATACGGGGCTTGGAACCGGTGTGATCGATTTTATTCCGTCACCGCTTTTCGCGGAGCAGGGACCGGCAGACCTTGTCGCCAAGGCAAAAGAAGTCGAACCGGAAATAGCAGCGGCACGCACAGCGATCCTAAACGGATCACTGAAAGTTCCGTTCAATACAACGCTCTAATTTCCGACTGGATCATGCTTCTATGAACAAGGCCAGCCCCCCCATATTCGAATGCCACGACGTGACCGTGAGATACGGTTCCATCGTTGCGCTCTCCGATGTCGGAGCCGTCTTCGAACGTGGCAAGATCCACGCCGTCGTTGGCCAGAACGGCGCCGGAAAAACGACTTTCGCCAGAGTTCTGGCTGGCCTCGTTCGTCCAGCATCTGGCGAACTGAAAATTGATGGCCGCCCATTACTGGGCGGCAACGTCAAGGATGCTCGTCGTTCGGGCGTCGAACTTGTGCATCAGAGTTTTGCGCTTCCACCGTCCTTCACCGTTGCCGAGGCCATGCAATTCGGCGCAGAAGGTGGAGGTCTCTTCTCAAAAAAAAGCCTGGAAAAGCGCTGGCAACCACATCTCGACGCACTTGATGTGAAGGTGAAAGCCAAACAGCGTATCCGCGACCTGCCGGTTGAAACTCAGCAAGGCGTAGAAATCGCGCGTGCTCTCGTCTCCGATGCCAAGCTCCTGATCCTCGATGAGCCGACCGCAGTTCTGTCACCGGAAGGTGCAGACAAACTGTTTGAGCGCGTCCGCCGTCTTAAAGAACGCGGCGTTACAGTAATCCTTATTCTGCACAAGATCAGAGAAGTTCTTGCGATTGCCGATACTGTTACGGTCCTGCGTGGTGGAAAGCTCGTTGATGGACCACTGCCCTGTGAAGGGATAAATGCCGACAAATTAGCCGAGTTGATTATAGGTGCTACTGCCGCCAAAAATCTCAATGCGGACGATAAAGCCGCACTGACCGGCACGACTATCGTCACACACGTACATGAAGACGTGGTTGTGCAAGAAAGCAGACCAATACTGAGCATGACTAATGTTTCAACGCGGCCCGACCCGGAAGGTCCGGCGCTTGACCAGGTTAATCTCGATATTCACCCCGGCGAAATAATCGGTGTGGCGGGTGTTGAAGGCAATGGGCAGCGAACGTTGGTCCGCGCGATTGCCGCGATGGCAGATGTATTGGACGGCAACATTACTATCGACAGTAAGAGTTTAACCAGTGCACCTCTTGCTGCACGAAGAGCAGCCGGCCTGCGCATAATTCCTTTTGAACGCAATGTAGAAGGCCTCAGCCTGACCAGTTCGCTTTGGGAAAACTGGGCTGCACGCAGCCTTCTTCAGAAATCGCTGTTGTCAACAATCAGTCCAGCAACCATCCGTAAACAATGCGACACGGCTCTCAAAGAATGGGACGTGCGCTATTCAGAAGTAAGCCAACGCGCAGGTTCGCTTTCGGGTGGCAATGCACAGAAGGTCATTCTGTCTCGCGAAATGGATCAGGACGCGCGGCTTGTACTCGCAGCGCAACCGACTCGCGGACTGGATATCGGTGCGACCTCTTTCGTTTGGGATTCCATGCGCAAGGCACGCGCGCGCGGTTGCGGATTGATGTTCATCTCATCTGATCTTGATGAAATCTTTGACATCTCGGATCGCGTTATCGTCATGCTTTCAGGCCGCATCGTCGCCGAATTCCGACCGCCTTACGACCTTGCTGCAGTTGGTGCCGCTATGACAGGAGTCCATCAATGATTGACCGGCTCGTTTCCGTTTTTCGCGCGCTGATCTTCATTCTGATCGGCCTCGCGCTCTGTGGCATCATCTTTCAAGCTGCTGGTTACTCAACAGGACTGATGTTCCATTCGATTGCCGAAGGCGCCTTCCTGCGGCCCGGCGCGCTGCAACAGGCTCTGCGATGGGGTCTGCCACTGTTCATCACAGCGGTTGGTGTGGCCGTGTCCTTTCGCGCTGGCTACTTCAATATCGGTGCGCAAGGGCAATTCTATATGGGTGCCATTGCAGCTGCATTCATGGCCGAATGGCTGAATGGTGCGCCAGCGCCAGTCCTCATAACCGGTTGCTTCCTTGCTGGCATGACCGGTGGCGCGTTATGGGCTCTCTGGCCCGGACTGCTGCGACTGAAATCCGGCGCTGATGAAGTCATCACCACCCTCATGGGAAATTTCATTGCGGGGCTGTTTCTCCTCTATGTCACGGCGGGGCCTCTCAAAGACCCCTCCGGGACAGGACAGCAGGCATCGAGCCGCCCACTTGCGAGCGTCTACCGCATCAGCGACTCTCTCGGACTATCGCCCACCATCATTGCCATCGCCGTTATCGTTGGTCTTGCGATGTGGTTTTTAGTCAATCGAACGGCTTTCGGTGTGCTGTCGGGACTTGCCGGGCGCAACCCGACAATGGTGCAATGGCAGGGTGCGCGGACATGGCGTATCGGACTTACCAGTTTCCTTTTGAGCGGTGCCCTTGCAGGTCTTGCAGGTACAATTGAATTCATGGGCCCCAACGGTCGTCTGACCGGCGGCTTCCTGCCGGGGCATGGGTTTACGGCGATCCTTATCGCACTTGTGGCCAATTTCTCTGTTGTCGGAACCGCTTTTGTAGCTTTGTTTTTCGGCGGCCTCGCGTCAGCCGCTCTTTATCTCCCCATTATGGCTGGTCTGCCTTCCTCGGCAATCGACATCATCAATGCAGCTATTGCTCTTTTCATTACCGCAAAATCCAGTGTCGTCGACCGGATAGCAAAACTCGGAGGACGGATATGGAAGACTTCGTAATCGCGATCCTGCGTTCAGGTACACCATTGATTTATGTCACCCTTGCAGGCGTCATCGCTCAGCGAACCGGTATCTGGCATCTGGGCCTTGAAGGCCTGATGATCGCAGGTGCCTGCGCGACAATCATCGGCATTGTGCTCACACAATCGATCTGGCTGGCACTTCTGATTGCAATTGTCGTCTGTGTTGTCGGATCGATCCTGTTCTGGTTTGTGATCGAAAAACTCAAAGCAAATCAGATCATTGCGGGTCTCGGGCTCACGGGATTGGGTCTTGGTGGCACAGCTCTTGCCGTACAGTCGATTTTCGGAACACAAGCAGCCGTAAGCGCCCCTTTCGGTCTACCACGTTTGGGCCCGCCCTTCGGCGCATACGGTTCTCTTTCGGTCCTCGTTCTGATGATGCCATTTGTTGTCATCGCCATGTGGGTCGTCTTGCGGAGAACGCGCTTCGGCTTGCGTCTGGCTGCCGCTGGTGAGCATCCGTTTGCTGCGCGCAGCGTTGGCGTCAATCCAGCTGTGATGCGCCTCGTCGCACTGATGATTGGCGGGATATTATGTGCACTTGCGGGTGCAGAACTTGCAGCGGGTAGCCTTCAGATCTTTACTCAGAACATGACTGCCGGTCGCGGCTTCATGGGTTTTGCCGCCGTCATTTTCGGTGCGGGCCATCCGATTGGTGCAAGTCTGGCTGCCACATTCTTCGCAGTCGTGGGTGCGCTTGGCATCAGGGCACAGCTCGCTTTCGGCGATCGCGTTCCGCATGATCTCCTGCTTGCGCTTCCATACATTGCCACTGTTGTCGGCATATGGGTCAGCACACAGTTACGCGGTGGCATAAAAGCTGTCAGCGGTTTTAGTGAGTTGCGAGATCAGTAAGAGAATTAGAGCGTAATATTTCAGGACGGATCGATGACCTTGATACAGAAGCAGACGATAATCAAAAACGCGACTGTTCTGACAATGTGCGCACAGCATGGAAGTCGCCCATTTCAGGGCGACATCCTGATTGAGAACGGCCGAATTTCTACTATCGGGCAAAAAATCGCGTCTGCTCCCGATGCAACCGTTATTGATGGCAAGAACCGGCTGATCATGCCTGGTCTTGTCAACGCTCATACCCATTCCAGCGAGACGTTCTTTCGCGGGCGCTATGAAGGCATGCCTCTCGAAATCTGGTTGCTCTATGCCTATCCGTTGCTAATGGGGCCAGTCATTGATGAAAGACTGCTTTATCTTCGCAGCCTGCTTTTAGCGATGGAGTCATTGCGCAATGGCGTCACAACCATATGCGACGATTTCTTCGACCCCCCTGCACATGATCTTTCACGGCTTTTAGCAGTTTTCAAAGCATATGAAGACGCTGGCATTAGGGCCAATGTGTCGAGCGCTGCAATGAATATTCATACATTGGATGCGCTGCCTTATGCCCGCGAAGTAATGCCGCTCGAATTGCAGAAGCAGCTCGACTTCGGGCCACCGATGTCGGCTGACGCCTATATGGATTATTGTCGCTCAGCTTTTTCGACGCTGCACGGCACAGCCGGACGTATCAATTTCATGCTGGCACCATCAGCACCACAACGTTGCTCAGCGGAGTTGCTTCAGGCGTGTCACGCGCTTGCTGTGGACATGGGCGTGCCTTTGCATACCCATATTCTGGAAACAAAAACCCAAGCTGTTACTGGCCACGAACTCTATGGCAAAACCCTAATCTCTTACATGCACGATTTGGGGGTTCTCTCGCGTAACAGTACTGTTGCGCATTCTGTCTGGGTCAGCGAACAAGACATAGAATTGATGGGCGCGGCCAGATGCTCCATCGCTCATAACGCAATTTCCAATCAGAAGCTCGGCGCAGGCATTGCGCCTATTCGCCAGCTGATGGATGCAGGTGTGACCATCGGACTTGGAACGGACGGCGTTTCTTCAAACGATACCGCGCGCATTTTCGACGTTATGCGTGTGGCAGGACTGATCCATAGTGTATCCGGCCCAGACTACAAACAGTGGATCTATGCCGACGAAATTCTAAAGATGGCCACCATCAACGGTGCGCGGAGTGCGATGCTCGAAAACGTCACTGGCTCACTCGAAGTCGGCAAAGCAGCAGACTTAGTGATACTGGATCTCACTACACTCAGCTTTACCCCGCTCAATGACATTGCACGGCATCTCGTCTATTCAGAGAACGGTTCATCAATCGAGACTGTTATGGTCGCCGGTGAAATCATCGTTCATCAAGGTCGCATGCGCTCAATCGATGAGGCCGCTATCCTCGCCGAAATTCGTGAACTCGTTCCGGCTCACCTCGCAGAGCATGCCAAATTGGAGCAACGCAACGCAGCGTTTCATTCGACCATGGCCGAAATTCACCGCCGTGCAACGTCACGAGACATTGGGATGAACCGCTATGTGAGAACTCCCGGCAACTAAGTCTTAAAAACTCAACTGAACCTTCATGGATTGGTTGCGGTCCGCGGCAATCTCAAAAGCTGAGAGAACGTCTTCAAGCGGATAGACCGAACTCAAAAGTGGCTTCACATCGACGGCTTTGCGGTTGATCATATCGACCGCAAGGCCGAACTCTTCGTGAAAACGGAACGAGCCGCGCATATCGATCTCTTTCGACACGACTAGATTTTGCGGAATGGAGACGTCGCCACCGAGGCCTACTTGTACCAGAATGCCAAGCGGTTTTAAGATCTCTAGTCCTGCCCGCATCGCGTGTTCATTCCCAGACGCTTCAAACATGATGTCGAAATAACCTTTGTTTGCGGCATAACTCTCCAGTTGCTCGGGGTTCGACGCCACATTAATAGTGCGATCTGCGCCAACTTCCCTCACCTTTTTGAGAACAGACTCCATCACGTCTGTTGCCACGATCTCGCGCGCACCATGGGCGCGTGCTGCAATCACAATCAAAGCGCCAATCGGTCCACAACCGGTTACAAGAACTCGCTTATTCAGCAGAGATCCAGCGCGCGCGACAGCATGAAGCGTGACAGCAAGCGGTTCTGCAAATGCAGCTTCATGAATGGAGATGCTATCGGCGACTTTGTGGCATTGCCAGCTTTCCACAACCAACCTTTGACGAAAGGCACCCTGAATATGCGGCATAGGCATGGCACTGCCATAGAAGCGCATATTGAGGCAGTGGTTTTGTATGCCCTTGAGACAATATTGACAGGCATTGCACGGCCTACTCGGCGAGATGGCCACCTGATCGCCAATAGCCAAACCACTCACACCACTCCCCAGAGCTGTGATGGTTCCCGCCACTTCGTGACCAAGTATCATCGGCTCGCGCAGGCGAATGGCACCGATACCGCCATGATTATAATAATGGAGGTCGGAACCACAAATCCCACCTGCCTGAATGGCAATCTCGACCTGACCTGAGCTTACAGCTTCAGGTTCGCGCTCCTCAATTCTGAGGTCTTTCGCTGCGTGAATGACGACAGTTTTCATACGGTCCTCCCTGATCTAACTTGCATATGTTATCGATAACATTTATGCAAGAACAATACTTCGATCAGTGTTAAAGCATCTGAATATCCGGGAGGAACCAATGACATTTCCGCTCTTCGACCTGACGGGCAAACTGGCCCTGATTACTGGCTCAAGCCAGGGGATCGGGTTAGCTCTGGCTCAGGGTCTCGCCGAGCATGGTGCCGAAGTAGTTATCAACGGTCGCGATCATGCCAAAGTCGAAACGGCAGTTCAAAGCCTTAACAATATGGGCCACAAGGCACATGCCTCCTATTTCGACGTCACCGACATTGAAGCGGTGAAGGCAGGCATCGACGCGATTGAACGCGAAATCGGGCCTATCGAAATTCTCATCAACAATGCTGGCATGCAGTTTCGTGCGCCGCTTGAAGACTTTCCCGACGACAAATGGCAACAATTACTCGCAACCAATGTTTCCAGCGTCTTTTACGTCGGGCAAGCCGTCGCGCGTCATATGATCGGTCGTAAACACGGCAAGATTATCAATATTGCCTCAGTTCAAAGTGAACTAGCCCGCCCATCCATCGCACCCTATACTGCAACGAAAGGCGCAGTGCGCAACCTGACGCGCGGCATGGCAACAGACTGGGCAAAATATGGCCTCCAGATCAATGCTATCGCTCCGGGCTATTTTAAAACTCCACTCAATCAGGCGCTGGTCGATAATCCTGAATTCACGGGCTGGCTTGAAATGCGGACACCGGCAGGTCGATGGGGCAATGTCGAAGAACTGGTGGGTGCAGCAATCTATTTGAGCGGTAACGCCTCGTCGTTCGTCAATGGTCAAGTGCTTCATGTCGATGGCGGTATGACCGCAAGCGTTTGATTGCAGAAACTAGCGTCAGTCATGGGAGAAGAGTGATGAAGAAGACTTCAAATGTTGCTGTGATCGGCGCAGGCATTATGGGCACAGCAATCGCCACCCGATTACTGGAAACAGACAATCAGGTGAGCGTTTTTGACCTTGATGCGGATAAAGTCGCAAGGCTGGTCGACAAAGGTGCAACAGCCGCAGCATCCCCGGCTCAAGCTACCGCAGATAGTGACTTTGTCATTCTGAGCCTCAACCATGCCAATATCGTGCGCAGCGTTGTGTTTGGAGAAGGTGGTGTTGCACAAGCCGCATCGGCGGCGAAAACGCTCATCGATATGTCGTCCATCGATCCGTCAGAAACCGTGAAGATGGCCGAGAAGCTCGCCTCTGAAACCGGCATGAAATGGGTTGATTGCCCACTTTCAGGTGGCGTACCGCGCGCACTGACTGGCGAATTGACCATCGTCGCGGGCGGAGAAAAGGCAGATTTCGATCACGCCTATACCGTGATGCAACATCTTAGCGCCAACTATACATTGATGGGCCGAAGCGGAGCGGGCCAGACAACCAAGCTCATCAACCAGCTTTTCTGTGCCGTGGCATTTCAGGCCGTGGCGGAAGCAGTCAAACTCGCAGAAGCTGGCGGTGTGAACCCGGCAATCATTCCACAAGCACTGGCAGGCGGACGAGCCGACAACCGTATCATGCAGGAGTTCATGGGAAAGTTCGCGGCCCGCGACTACACACCTACCGGACGCATCGACAATATGCTGAAAGACCTGGACGCACTCCAAGCTTTCGCCATGAAGGCGAAAACCCCGCTACCAATGACCGGTCAGGTTGTTGAAATTCACCGGCTTCTCTGTGCGGCAGGATTGGGCGACAAGGATTCCGCCGAAATGATGCGCCTGCTCGACGGCAAGCTATCGTAAGAAAGGCGGCCATTGGTCGCCTTCATTGTTTTCAGCCTGTTTGAAATGTTGGTTATACGACCGGAGTCACCAGTTCTTTGCCGCTAAAATGCGCGCTCAGATTTGCCAACACAAGATCAGCCATAGCCTTTCGGGTCTGATGCGTTCCACTGCCGATGTGCGGTGTCAGCACCACATTGGGCATGTCAAAGAGTTCTGCAGGAACCGTTGGCTCATTATCAAAGACGTCCAGTCCGGCACCACCAAGTTGCCCGGACTGCAAGGCCTTAACCAGCGCCTTTTCATCGACAAGAGAACCACGCGCGATATTAATCAGCACACCATTTGATCCAAGGGCCGCGAGCACGTCAGCATCGATCGCATGGCGTGTCTCAGCACTGGCTGCGGCGGCGATCACCAGAACATCGCAATTTTGCGCTAGTTCCAGAAGGCTCGGGTAATAATCGTAAGCAACATCCTGTTTCGCCCTGCCTGTATAGCTGATCTGACCATCAAAGCCTTCCAGCCGCCGGGCAATTGCCTTGCCTATACGACCGAGCCCAAATATTCCATAGCGACGCCCACTGACGCGTGTACCAAGCCCGATTTCGGCCTTTGGCCAGCTGCCCTTACGGACATGGTCATCAGCACTCGCAATGTGGCGCGCCTGAGCGATAATGAGACCAACCGCCGTATCAGCGACATCCGTTGTCAAAACATCGGGCGTATTTGAAACGCGATATGCTCTTTGGCGTGCCTTTGGCAGATCGACCTTGTCAAACCCGACGCCGTTGATGGCAACGATTTCAAGACCAGGCAAGCGATCTGCGAGTTCATTTGGAATCCCAATATGACCGCCGGTGACGACGCCCTTGATCTTGTCAGCATGTGTATTCAGGAAGGCGTTCTGGTCTTTGATCTCGAACCAGCGATGGACTTTATATTGCTCGTTCAGGCTTAGCTCCATTGCGGGGATCAACGGGCAAAGCTGGAGTATTTCAACGGACATACTATTTCTCTTTATTGGATATTTCGGGAATTATTTGACGTCCGATTTGACGAACTGACGAAGTTCAGCTGTCTTTGGATTGGCAAACAGCTCAGCTGAAGGCCCCTCCTCCCAGATCGTGCCCTGATGCATGAAGATGGTCTTCGTCGCGACGCGTCTGGCAAACGCCATTTCGTGCGTAACGAGGATCATCGTCATGCCACCACGCGCCAGCTCTTCCATCACGTTTAACACTTCTTCCGTCAGTTCCGGATCGAGTGCCGATGTCACTTCGTCAAACAGCATGACTTTAGGCTGCATCGCCAGCGAGCGTGCAATTGCGACGCGTTGCTGCTGTCCGCCAGACAATTGATCAGGATAAGCATCGAATTTTTCAGAAAGCCCGACGAGCTTCAAAACCTCTTCGGCCTTTTTACGAGCGTCGGCTTTTGAAACATTCTTCACGATTTTCGGCGCGAGCATAATGTTTTCACCTACCGTCAGATGCGGAAACAGGTTATAGCTTTGAAAAACGATACCCACGTCTTTGCGCAGTTTACGCAACTGAGCCGCGTCACTTGTCACCTTGTGCCCGGCGATTTCGATCTCACCGGAATTGATCTTCTCGAGCCCATTGATACAACGCAGCAATGTGCTTTTGCCCGATCCTGAGCGACCGATCAGAGCAAAAACTTCTCCGCGCTCGACCGTAAGCGAAACGCCCTTGAGCACTTCGACGCTACCGAAACTCTTGTGCACATTCTTGATGATGACTTCAGACATTAAGCCTCCTTTCCAGCCAGCGCGATAGCAATGACAATGGGTAGCAAACCGCAAAATAGAGCGCTGCGACCACCACAAATACGCGGAATGGCTGGAACGTTGCATTATTGATGAGTGTGCCTGCGCGGGCGAGTTCGACAAAGCCGATGATCGACGCGATGGAGGTATTCTTGACAACCTGTACTGCAAAACCGACCGTTGACGGCAACGATATGCGAACAGCTTGCGGCAGGATCACATAGCGATATTGTTGAACACGGGTCAGAGCGAGAGACTCCGATGCTTCCCACTGCTGTTTGGGAACCGACTGAATGCAGCCGCGCCAAATCTCTGCCAGATAGCCCGAAGCATATATCGACATCGATGCCCCGGCAGCCAGTAGAGGGTGCAGATCAAACCCTGCAAGACTCAAACCATAGTAAGAGAGGAACAGGATCATCAGCACCGGAATGCCCTGAATGATCTGGATGTAAGTGCCAGCGGCCACACGCAGCCATTTGATTGTTGAAACACGAGCCAAAGCGATCAGAAAACCAGCGATACCACCGCCAATCAATGCGATCGCGGTCAGCAATACCGTCCACTGCAACCCCGTAAGCAGAAACAGAAATTCGTCGGGACCAAAACTTCTAAACGTCATGCTGAGGCCTCCGGAATTGCTACGACCGCTCGGCGGGCAACCCGACGACCAAACAGCCAGAGCCCGACCAGCGCAAGGGCCCCGCGCAAGCACAATGCTAACCCCAGATAAATCAGGGTCACGACGATATAGACCTCGAATGAGCGGTAGGTTTGCGATTCTACAAAGGCGGCAGATGCGGCGAGTTCGGGCGTTGAAATCACCGAACAGACGCTGGATGCGAGCATCATCAACACGAACTGGCTGCACAAGGCAGGATAGACTTTTGCCAAGGCTGGCAGAATGATCACATGGCGATAAATCTGCAGTCGTGTGAACCCGAGTGCCTCACCAGCCTCAATCTGCGATTTATGCACCGCTTCAATGCCTGAGCGGATGATTTCAGTGGAATAGGCTGTAAGATTGATTGTCATGCCGATGAGGGCCGCGACTTCAGCACCCACGCGGAAGCCTGCAGCAGGCAGACCGAAATAGATGATAAACAACTGCACCAGAAATGGCGTATTGCGTATGATCTCGACATAAGCATCGATCAGAAAGCGAATTATACCGCTATTCATTGACCGCAGCGAGGCGAACAAAACGCCACCTGCGCAACCCAAAATGATAGACATGATTGACAGTTTGATCGTCAGCCAAATGCCCGCCAGCAGCGCATCCTGGTATTGGGCGATGACCCCGAACTGAAAAGTGTAGGACATGGTCCGGCCTCCCGCTGAATATCAGCGCTTGTGCGGATTCTTCTATGCATCGATGTGATAAAAATCCGTCGGTGCGCTGAGGCACCGACGGTAAAACAATCAGAACGATGGCAGGTCTGGCATCGGACGGCCGGTCCACTTCACCGCAATCTTGTCCAGATCGCCGGAAATCTTCATCAGATAGATAGCGGTGTTCAGCCATTGACGAAGCTCGAAATCTTCAAGCTTGGTCGCCATTGAATTGCCCTGCTGGAAGAAGGTGAAACCGACCTTAAGACCTGCTTCCGGCCGCTGCTTGATGATCGCTTCACCAACCGTTGAAGGGAGCGCGACGGCATCCACCTGCCCGGCAATCAATGCCTGCGCGCTTGTTGAATCATCTTCATAGACAACGATTTCGAGGCCCTGAATTGCTGCTTTACGGAGCGCTGTTTCCTGGGTCGAGCCACGGTTTACCGACACACGCTTGCCAGCCAGATCTTCCAGCTTGGCAAAGTTCTGATCAGGACCAGAAATAATGTCCATATTGAACGCATTGTACGGCTGGGTGAACATCACGGTTTTTGCGCGCTCGCCCGTGGGAGAAAGCGTTGCAACGAGGAAATCGACCTTGCCGGTTTGCAGAGCAGGAATACGTGCTGGCGGCGTCAGCGGGACAACTTCAACCGGGAGGTTAAGATAGGTACCAAGCAGATTGGCGACGTCTACGTCGTAACCAGTTGGATTACCCTTTTCATCAACCATACCCATCGGTGGGGCACCTGTCAGAACGCCTATCTTGACGGTACCACGAGCCGTAATATCACTGATAGTCACAGCATGGGCATCGACCATACTGAACATGCCAGCCACACCAGCCATTGTTAACCCCATGGCTAAGTCACGAATTGTTTTCAGAATACGCATGATTTCTCCTCCAATTCCCACCCTCACTCAATCCTCCTTGAATGAAAGCAAGACATCATCGTTATACGTTGACATTCGCTCTTATATTATTGTTCGATGTTTTCGATAACATCGAAAACTCAAGAATTACTACCCCTAAAGTCACACTCGATCTTGATCTCCTTGCAGCGCGACAGTTCCAGGTAAATCGCTTCGGATCGTCTAATTATGCCGAATCCTAACACCTGAACTCAGATCCCACTGCGAAGTTAGTCATTCCTATTCTTGCTGTTTGCAATAGTGCATGTTATCGATATCATTGCAATACCAAAACTGGCTCGCAGGGAACTCTTCATGCATACACGCTCAGCAATTTTTGAAGGTACAATTCACCCTGGACACGAGGAGGAATTCTTTCGCATCGTGAAAGAACAGTTGCTTCCGGTCTGGAAACGCATGCCAAATGCGCAAGCGGTGCGGGTCATGCGCATGTTGAATGTGGACCCCGGTTCACCGTCTATCGCCATGGTGCAAGAAATAGATTATCCGTCGTTGGCGGCAGTGGAAGAAGCCTTAGCTTCGCCTGTGCGGCTCGAAGGACGTGTCATCACAGACAGGATGATGGAAATGTTCGAAGGGCGCTTCTACCATGTCGTTTACGAGCAGATACCGACGACTCAAGTGACCCTGACCGTGTGATGAACCAACCGATCAAACAGGACTTTGCATGATCACCTCGCCCGCCAGAAAAGCAACCATGCGAGACGTTTCCCGCCTCGCGGGCGTATCGCAAATGACTGTGTCACGCGTGCTCGCAGACCCAGATCTCGTGTCTGAAGCGACCCGCAAACGGGTGATGGAAGCCATCGAGCAGCTGAGCTATGTCCCGGACCGGGTTGCGGGTAGCCTCTCTTCGCGACGCACCAACTTTATCACGGCCATTCTGCCAACCCTTACGAACTCCAATTTTGCCGATACGGCTCAAGGGCTGGCAGAATCCTTACGCCCGAAAGGCTACCAGCTACTGATCGGCTTCACGATGTATAAGCTCGAAGAAGAAGAGCGCATTATTCGTGCTATGCTTGAGCGGCGCCCTGATGCGATTGTAGTCGCGGGAACAGTTCATACAAAAGCTGCCAATGAAATGCTGCTACGTGCCGATATTCCAATCGTTGAAATTTGGGGCAAGCCTGACAAGCCTATTGACCATTCAGTCGGCTTTTCCAACTACGAAGTAGGGCGCGCTGCCGCACGATATCTTTTATCGCTCGGACATCGACGCATCGGCGCGCTCGGTTCACGCACTGACGCCGATGCTATCGATTTACGTGGTGAAAGCAGACTGATGGGCTTTGCCTCTGTTTTGCGCGAAGCGGGGGTGAGTGATGAACTGATCGTGCGCGAAGGAACGGCACCCGTTTCGCATGATCACGGCGCGCGAACTCTTTCAACCCTGCTTGAGCGCGCACCTGATGTTGAAGCCGTTTTTGCAGTGTCGGATATTTCTGCTTTCGGCGCTCTGATGGAATGTCATCGCCGTGGCATTAAAGTGCCCGAGCAATTGTCGTTGATGGGTTTTGGCGACTTCGATATCGCACGCCAATCGGTTCCTGCGATAACAACAATACGTGTCGACGCGATTGGAATTGGCGTGAAAACCGGAGAATTACTGCTCAATCTTTTCGAGAAAGGCGACACAGAAGAACGTCCTGTAGCGTCGTCACTCGTCGATGTCGGCTTCAAACTCATCGAACGCCAGACTGCATCGAGCCAGAAATAAAGGCCTCCGAGCAAAAAAGCCGGAGCACTATATTAAATAGGCTCCGGCCAGCTCACTTCTATCCAGCAAACACTCGTGCAAAAAATGCATCAGAGTGTTTTGGCACCGGTCATAATTGCCACCGCATCAGACATCGATATTTCCGATGGCTTTACAACCGCCGCTCTCTTTCCAAGCCTTTGAATATGGATGCGATCAGCAACTTCAAAGACGTGCGGCATATTATGGCTAATGAGCACAATCGGCAAACCGCGTTTTTTCACATCCAGCAACAAATCAAGCACTTTGCGCGATTCTTTCACTCCGAGCGCCGCTGTCGGCTCATCGAGAATGATGACCTGCGAAGCGAAGGCGACGGAGCGTGCGACAGCAATACCCTGCCGCTGACCACCGGAAAGTCCTTCGACCGGCTGATCGATATTCTGAATTGTCATTAGGCCCAGTTCAGAAAGCTTGTTGCGCGCAACTTCACGCATTTTCTTGCGATCCAATCCACGCAGCACTTTGCCTGCAAAACCTGGTTTGCGGATTTCACGCCCAAGAAACATATTATCGACAATCGAGAGAGCAGGAGACAAAGCAAGGTTCTGATAAACCGTTTCGACGCCAGCTTCCCGCGCTTCAAGTGCCGAGCGAAAATGCACAGGCTTACCCATCAACTCGATATTACCGGAGTCAGGCTTTGTAGCGCCTGACAAGACTTTGATCAGCGATGATTTTCCAGCACCATTGTCGCCAATGACCGCAAGGATTTCATTTGGGTACAGGTCGAAGTCGGCACCATCGAGCGCCACAACATGGCCATAGCGCTTTGTCAAACCACGAGCTTTTAAGATTGGATTTACAGACATTATAGATTGACCTTCCTTAGCCCCTGATCAATGGCAACTGCCACAATCGACAAGACGCCGATGAGCAGATAGGTCCATTGCGGATCGGCACCAACCAGACGCAGCCCCAGAGAAAAACAGCCCACAGTCAGCGCCCCGAAAATCGTGCCCAGAATTGAACCGCGGCCGCCAAACAGAGACATACCCCCGATCACCACGGCTGTGATGGATTCGATATTGGTGAACTGGCCAGCAGTCGGTGTGACTGAACCAAGGCGACCAATCAGAACCCAGCCTGCAAATGCGCAGATGACGCCGGAGAGCACATAGACACTGATCAACATATGTCGCACCCGAACGCCCGCAAGTTCAGCTGCCGCCGCGTCATCACCCACCGCATAAACATGTCGACCCCAGGCGGTGTGATTGAGCACGTACCAGAGCACACCAATCAGCAGCACCATCGCAATTACGCCATAGGTGAGGACGGCGCCGCCGAACTGCATCGACTGGCCAAAAAACTGCAGTAGCGGCGCCGTTTCGGAAATACGGGCGCTTGGAATTGTCTCGTTGCCGGAATAAATGAAATTACTGGCCAGAAATATCTGCCATGTGCCGAGCGTCACGATAAACGCAGGCAGCTTCACAACCGATACAAGAACGCCATTGATGAAGCCGCAAAATGCGCCGAGCGCAAGACCAATAGCAATTGCCAGCGGTGCTGGAAGGCCGTAACGAAATACACACGCGCCTATCACAACGGATGCCAGAACCATGATTGCACCCACCGACAGGTCAATACCCTTGGTGAGAATAACCAGACTCTGCGCCGCCGCCACAATCCCCACAATTGCCACCTGCTGGAGAATAAGCGTCAGGGTGAAAGCGGAGAAAAAGCGACCGCTTGTGAGCAGGCCAAAGCCGATCACCGTCAACAGCAGGATGAGAAGCGGAATGATTGCAGGATTGCCATGAATACTCTCCTGTATGCGGCGCCCGATGGATCGTTTTGATTTAAATTGCGCAACGCGTGTATCGCTGTTGCGTATTACACTCTCATAGTCGTCAACTTGTGTCATGGTCTTGCCTGTGAACTCTTCCAGCGAATACCAATCTGCATCTGCAGATTTTCAACGACCGGAGCTGCGATGCCCGGTAAAGGTCCAGCGCATACATTTCCGCTAAAAATGAGCCGTGGATTTGCGTTGGATAATGCGTAAAAACGATTGGTTAGAGCGATTTCATCAGCGTTAATGCACCTGAAACCGCTCTTACAGTAACCAGAGCCCGATTAGCCCCAGCACTTCTCCAGACCTTCATCGACACTGATGGATGGAACACCTTCAACCGGATCATCGGTCACGAGCGAAACACCTGTATCGAAGAAATGCGCGCCGTTTTCCAGCTTAGGCTTTTCACCAGTATCGACCCACTTGCGAATGGCCTGGATACCTAGAACAGACATCTGGCTAGGATATTGCTGCGAGGTTGCGGCGAGCGTTCCTGCCTTGATGTTCTTCACACCCTGACACCCGCCATCAATGGAAACGAGCAAAACCTTGTCGGACATGCCGAGCGACTTCAGTGTCTCAAATGCACCAGCAGCGGCAGGTTCATTGATCGTATAGACGACATTGACTGTATGGTCGCGCTGAAGCAGATTTTCCATGGCTGAACGGCCGCCCTCTTCATTACCGTTCGTTACGTCGTGGCCGATAATCCGCTTATCGTCCTCGTCACCAATGACATTGACGTTTTTGGTATCGATGCCAAAGCCGGTCATGAAACCCTGATCGCGCTGAACGTCCAACGTCGGTTGCGAAGCATTGAGATCAAGGAAGGCAATGCGAGCATTCGCAGCGTCATCGCTGAGTTTCGCCTTAACCCATTTGCCAATCAACTCGCCGGCCTTGAAATTATCAGTGGCAAATGTCGCATCAACAGCATCGAACGGCTCAACCGGGCTGTCGAAAGCCACGACCATAATCCCCGCCGCACGCGCCTTTTCGATTGCAGGGACCACCGCCTTGCTATCTGACGGATCAATCAAGATACCTTTGACGCCCGCCAGAATACAGGTTTCGAGCGCTTCGATCTGGCTGATGCTGTCGCCATCGTCACGTCCAGCATACATGGAAAGCTTGATGTTCTGCCTTTTGGCTTCTTCGATCGCCGCATTTTTCATGGTGATAAAAAACGGATTGGTGTCCGTTTTCGTGATAACGCAGGCACTGACCTGCGCTTGAGCATTGGCACTGACGGCAGTAAAGCCACTCACTGCGAATGCTGTCGCTGCGATGGTAAAAAGCCCCCGAGCCAAACTGCGCGAAAACAGTCTCATAACAACCTCCCATTGTTGTTTTCTGTATTGTCCTCTGTCGCCTCAGCGCGAAACTGCGATAACCAACAGACTCCTCTAATCGGTAGTAAATATACATTTATGACAATGTCAATTTCATATTATGTATTAATTTTTAAGGATAAGTCGAATTTTGACGTTATTTAAACTTTTTTCATAGCTATTATGTAATAAAATTACACAATAAAGC
The DNA here is from genome assembly GCF_025846885.2 of Brucella sp. HL-2. NCBI lineage: Bacteria > Pseudomonadati > Pseudomonadota > Alphaproteobacteria > Hyphomicrobiales > Brucellaceae > Brucella > Brucella sp. HL-2. Next base: position 143,569 of record NZ_JAOYTK010000005.1, read on the forward strand.
CATACATACAAACAGATTAAGCGCCATAAGCTTTCACTAATGGCGCTATCAAGACATGAGAAGAAATTCCCGCATAACGGGAATACCGCTAATCGGCTTATTATCACTATTTTCGGAAACTAAAGGCGGCCTTGGTGAGGCAAATCAGCCGAAAGCCGCCTCGAATATCACTACAGGCACCCGCTATGGAAACCACCATCAACCGGCAATGTCACGCCAGTGATGAAGTTTGCCGCAGGCGAAGCTAGAAACAAAGCCGCGCCAACCAGATCATCCGTTTCGCCCCAACGCTTCAAGGCGGCGCGTTGTGCAATTGGCTGTTCCGTTGCCGGATTCTCCCACAAACCGCGCGTCATGTCGGTGCGGTGATAGCCGGGTCCGATTGCATTAACGCGTACGCCATCCGGGCCAAACTTATGCGCCAGAACACGCGTCAGGCCGAGAATACCGGTTTTGCTGGCGGTGTAGGATGGCACACCCACGTCAGCCAGATAGCTCAGCATCGATGCAATTGCGATAACCGAACCCTTGCTTTCTTTCAGCTTTGGATAAGCCGCCATGGTCAGGCGGAATACGCTGTTCAGATTGATGTCCATGACATCGTTGAACACGTCGTTTTCCCATTCCGTTTGATCGCGTGCGACACCCTGTGCGTTGATCAGCACATCTATGCGTGACTGCTTTGCCATGAAGGCAATAGCGTCTTCATTGCTGCGTACATCTAGTTCATAAAACTCGATGCCCTTATTGGCTTCGTCCTTCACGGCCTTCTCGATCTTGGCGACTGAGCTGCCGCTTGCGGCAACCGATGCGCCTAGAGCCGCAAAGCCGCGCGCCATTTCAAGACCGATGCCGCTCGTTGCACCCGAAACCAGCACGCGCTTGCCTGCAAACAGGTCCTTGGCGAAAGACGAAATAACTTCCTGCATGATAACCTCCCGATAAATCTTAGAACTTTAGATGAGCTGCTTCAGCGCTGCGACGACCATATCTGGCGTTACTTTGATCGGCTCATTGTGGATGATTTCACCCGCACGGCATGCGCGTTTGGCAACGACTTCAAGCTTCTCATCCGTTGCGTCTTCAATGCCGATATCGGCAAGACGGGTTGGAAGACGGACAGATAGGCAGAATTCGCGCACCTTCTGGAATTCTTCCTCCAGACCATGCAACTTGAGGCCAGCGAGTACACCAATGGCGACTTTCTCACCATGCAGATGATGATGAACGTCATCCAACTCGCAAAGGCCATGATGGATAGCATGCGCTGCTGCGACTCCACCGGATTCAAAGCCCACGCCTGACAGAAGGATGTTCGCTTCAATCACACGTTCCATCGCAGGACCCGCCTGCTTGGTATCGCATTCCTTAAGCGACGCTGCGCCGAACTCAAAAATCGTGTCACGACAGAAGCGTGCAATTTCATAAGCAAGGCTCACGCCTTGCATTTTCATGCAGTTGAAAGCGCCCGACTGACGGCAGGAATCTGCCTCATAGAAAGTTGCAAGCGCATCACCGATACCCGCAGCAAGGAAGCGTGCCGGTGCCTGTGCGATCAGCGTCGTATCCACCAGAACCAGATTAGGATTGCTTGGCAGGAAGGTGTCGTAAGCCACGGAACCATCGTCGTTATAGACGACGGCAAGCGCACTGCATGGCGCGTCCGATGCAGCGATGGTTGGGAAGATGATCGATGGCAGGCCAAGATCGCGCGCCGCAGCCTTTGCCGTATCAAGCGCCTTGCCGCCACCAACACCGATCACGACTTTCGCGCCCGCTTCACGTGCCTGTGCGACAAGTACTGCAATCTGGCTTTCAGAGCACTCACCACCATGACGTACGATGCGCGCTTCCGGACCAGATGCAAAAGCTGCATCAACCTTTGGCTTCAGAATATCGAAAATGCCGTTATCAAGAAGCACGACAGCCTTGTCACCAAAGCTTGCAGCCTCTTCGCCAAGACGCGCGATAACGCCCGCACCCTGAATATAGCGCCCGGGAAAACGTGCTCCGCGCACGGTCGTATCAGCATTTACCAGCATACATAGCCTCCATCGGCCAGCACGATCGAGCCAGTCATGAGGCTTGATGCATCGCTTGCAAGGAACAGAATGACAGATGCAACTTCATCGGTCCGTCCGAGGCGGTTCATTGGAGTGCCCCCCACCCAATGACGGTACATTTCCGGATCGTCATAGACGTATTTGTTCATTTCGGTGTCGATATAAGTTGGCGCGACCGAGTTAACGCGAACGCCACGTGCACCCCATTCAGCAGCGAGCGAGCGGGTCAAATGATGCACGGCGGCCTTGGACGCGTTGTAATTGGCCTGTTCCTGCGGACGGTTCACAATAAAACCGGACATGGAGCCGACATTGACGATGTTGCCCGAACCATTTTCCAGCATCGTTTTACCGAATGCGCGGCAGCACCAGAACACGCCATTGAGATTGACGTCGATAACCTTGTTCCAGACATTATCGGCCATGGTTTCGGCTGGATGATTGCTGATTGCAATGCCGGCATTGTTGACGAGAATATCGACGCGGCCATGGCGTGCGATAACTGCATCATGTACGCGCTGAACGCCTTCAACATCGGTGACGTCCAGCAATTCGCCTTCGACGCTATAACCCTTGGCAGTCAGTTCAGCCAATGCCTTGTCCAGCAATTCCTGGCTCATGTCGGTAAGGACCACCTTGGCACCAGCTTCTGCCAGCGCCTCAGAGGCGGAAAGACCAATGCCGCGCGCGGCGCCCGTGACGACTGCAATCTTGCCGTCAATTCTGAACTTTTCGAGAAACATGGAAATGCTATCCTTGTCTGACTTGCTATTGAGCGACCGCGCTTAAAAGCGGCTGCAAACTGGAAAGAAGATTTTCGGGATCGGCAATTACAACGCCATCCGGGAAAGTGAGATCAGTGCGATGCGGCTCCGGCCAGCCTATAACGGTCATGCCTGCCGCAAGGCCAGCACGTGCGCCCGGCACGCTGTCTTCAACGACAATGCAATGCGATGGCTCAACACCAAGCAGGTAAGCACCGCGTAGATATGGCTCGGCATCAGGCTTACCTTTGCGCACGTCATTGCGCGAGACACTGAAGAAATCTGGGCGCTGAAGACCAACAGCACGCAGATTTGCATCCACCAACATACGATCCGAATTGGAAACGATGGCGTAAGGAATGCCAGACTTATCGAGGAAGGAGAGCACTTGCGCCGCACCCGGACGCAATTTCAGCTTGATTGCCCCACTTACATAGGCCGCATATTTCGCTTTAACGAAAGCATCAAGATCAGCAGCAAAGCCGGTCTCAGTACGCAGCATGGCATGGCAATCGGCGATGGTTGTGCCGGTTACACGGTTTTCGAAATCATCCGGCACCGTGCCAGAAAAGGCAGCGATAGCCTCCAGAAGTGTTTCATAATGCAATGGCTCGCTATCAACGAGCGTGCCATCCATATCAAAAAGAACTGCGCGAGCGCTCATTGCGGCAACCTGTCGAGATCGTCGTAAAGCGACTGGCTATGGGTATAGAGTTTTTCGAAGAATGCCTGCATCGGCGCATAGATTTCTGCCCAGCGGGGATCGGGCTTGATCTCGGTCGAATACTGCACGAGCGCATCGGCGGCATCTTCAACGCTTGAATAACGCCCTGTTGCAGCAGCCGTCATGATCGCACAACCGACCAGTCCACATTCTGCTTCCTTCGGCACGAGGATCGGAATGCCATAGACGCTGGCTTTAATTTTCAGCCACAATTTCGTCTTTGCACCACCGCCGGAAGCAATCACGCGCTCAAGCTTGGAACCGGAAATACTGTCGAGAATATTGATATGGCGTTTAACGGCAAAGGCTACGCCCTCAAGCACCGAGCGGTGCAGATGCGAAATGCCGTGTGCAGCGCCGATACCAAAATATTGCGCGCGCGCATTACGATGTTCGCCAAGGCGTTCGCCCGCAAGATAAGGCATGAAGAAAAGACGCTCCGAACCCGCAGGCGCTTCAGCGGCTTTCGCCACGATTTCCTCATAGGAAATTTGCTTGTCGTGGAAAGCGCGGCGGGCCCAGCGCATTGCATCGCCGCCGGATTCTAGCAGCATAAACGCACCCCAATTGCCTTCAACCGTGCCGACATTGCATACGGATGCATCAAGCAAAGGCTTTTCAGTAATCGCTGTGATGATTGCAGATGTGCCCATTACTTCCGAGCCAACACCCGGACGGCAAACACCAGAGCCGAGCAGCGCAACCGGATAATCAGCTCCACCGACCAGCACGGGCGTCCCCTCACGGAGACCAGTTTCACGGGCGGCTGCTGCCGTAATGCTACCGAGGATTTCAGTCGGATTGCGCAACGGTGCCAGTTGCTTGCGCTCAAGCCCAAGCAAATCCACCATATGCTGCGACCAGTCGCCGGTACGTGGATCCATGATGAAGCTTGCGCCGCCGTCATTGCGATCCATTGCAATTTCGCCGGTGAGCTTGAGGTTGATGTAATCCTTCGGCATCAGCACGGCGGCAGTGCGTGCAAAGGCTTGCGCATCGTGATCGCGCAGCCATTGCAACTTAAACCCCGGCCAAGACGGTGCTGCCGGATTGGCGCTGTGCTCCAGATAGTCCGCCGGACGATGCTTGGCTTCAAAAGCCGTCACATAATCAACCGTGCGCTTATCATTCCACAATGGCGCGGTTTCACGTACCAACTCACCCTTGTCACCAACTAAAACGGTGCCGTGCATCTGACCGCAAGCTGCAACAGCTATGATCCTGTCACGCGCGTCTGGAACCTTGTTCAACACGTCACGGATCGAAGCTGCAACACCCTGCCACCAGTCTGCCGGACGCTGTTCGGACCAGCCAAACTGCGGCACGATCTGCTCGTGCTCGCGGGCTGCAACGGCTACTATATTGCCGCGGCCATCCATGAGGGCAGCGCGCACGCTGCCCGTTCCGACGTCAATTGCTAGTGAGAGTTCATTTGGCATGGAGCACGTCATCAGGTTTGGGGGGCGCTATCTAGACTTAGTTCTTACGCAGCCAGGTTGATGCATATTGCAGAAGCATCGCGCCGATGATGATGCAGCCCATGAAGACCTGCTGATGATAGCCCGGAACGCGCGCAAGGTTCATCATATTGGCGATAATGCCAAGAATAATGACGCCTATGAAGGTGTTGAATGCACCACCGCGACCACCCATCAGGCTTGCACCGCCGATAACGACAGCGGCGATTGCATCAAGTTCTGCGCCAACACTGATATTGGCCGAGCCGATACCTGTGCGGCTGGTCGAAATGATACCGGCGGCGGCGGCCAATACACCCGAGATAACGTAAACCGCGAGCGTGTAGTAAGACACCGAAATACCCGATAGGCGCACCGCTTCGGAATTCGAGCCGATTGCCTTAACGAGACGACCAAAGCGGGTGAAAGTCAGCACCGCACCGGCGATCAGGAAAACAACGATCATCAGAATAACCGGGTACGGTACGCTGCCAAGCGTGCCCGAACCAAAAGCCGCAACAGATGCGCCGGCGTCGCCCATCATGATCGGTTGACCGGACGAGAAGATGAAGGAAAGCCCACGCGCAATAGTCATAACCGCGAGTGTGGTTACGAAAGGCGGCAGCTTGAGATAGGCAACCAGAATACCGGAAACCAGACCACAAGCGGCACCGGCCAGCAGTACACCGCCAATGGCCATGCCGGTTCCGTATTGCTGTATAAGGATTGCTGACAGAACACTGCCAAGTGCGGCAACAGAGCCGACCGAAAGATCAATACCGCGCGTCAGAATGACAAACAGCATGCCAACAGCCATAAGGCTTGGCCCTGCGACCTGACGCAACACGTTCATGATATTGCGTTCAGTCAGAAACACATCCGACAATGAGGTAGCCACGATCAGAACAGCAATCAGAATGGCAACCGTGCCATAACGATGGAGAAGAGCTCCGGCATTGAAAGTTTTCTTCGGTGTTTCAACAACTTCGGTCACGGTTTTACCCAATCAATTAGCTAATGCGGAAGGATCAGTGCTGGCCGTATTGACCATGGCAAGCTTCAGCAAATTTTCTTCAGAATATTCCTCTGGCTGCAATGAGCCCGTCACTGCGCCTTCACGCATGACAAGAATTCGGTCGCACAGACCAAAAAGCTCAAGATGCTCGGAGGAGATCACCACAACCGCCCGGCCTTCAGCTGCAAGCGATTTAATCAGCGAGTAGATTTCTGTCTTAGCACCCACATCGACACCGCGGGTCGGCTCATCGAAAATCAGCACATCGCCATCAGCGTGAAACCACTTGGCGAGAACGACTTTCTGTTGATTGCCACCCGAAAGGCTTGATGCCGGATCTTCAATGCTGCCAGCTTTCAGGCGAAGACGCTTTGAGAGCGTTTCAACAGTAGAACGCTCTGCACGCGCCTTCACGAAGCCAAAAATATTCACCAGCGGCGAAAGCTTCGCCATGGTGGAATTCACGCGGATCGGGAAGTCAAGGATCAGGCCTTGATCCTTGCGGCTTTCAGGTACAAGACCAATACCAGCCCTCACACCATCTCGCGGATTGCGGATGGTCTTTTCTTTTCCGTGAATGAAAATACGCCCTGATTTTGCGCGTTCGGCGCCAAAAACCAATCGCATCAATTCTGTACGCCCTGCCCCGACAAGACCGCCAAGACCGATAATCTCGCCAGCTTTGACTGTTAGCGAGACGCCCTTGATGCGTGAACCGTCAGACAGTTCTTCAAGACGCAGAACCTCATTGCCGACTTTGCGCTCAACATCTTCACCGAACAGTGCTTTCAGCGGACGTCCGACCATCAGCCGGATAACGTCATCAATCGCCACGGACGCACACTCTGTCGTCGTGACAGAAGCGCCGTCCTTCATGATCGTGATGCGATCAGCAATGCTGAAAACTTCATCGAGACGATGCGAGATGTAAATAATGCCGACACCGCGCTCACGCAGCGTGCGAATAATATCCAGAAGACGGTTTGCATCGCGGGCGGACAGTACGGCAGTCGGCTCGTCAAACACCATAACTTGCGCATTGCGCGACAATGCTTTCGCAATTTCGACAACCTGCTGATGTGCGATGGGAAGATCGCCAACAATAGCATTTGGCGCGATAGAAAATCCGAGGCTTGTGATCAGCTCTTTGGCGCGCTTATTAAGTTCCGGCCACGAGATAACCGAAGGCAGCATCCACATAAAGATATTTTCAGCAACGGTAAGATCCGTTGCCAGCGCCATTTCCTGATGGATGACGGCTATGCCTTTGGACATGGCGTCCATTGGACCACGAAAATGCTGCACCGCACCCGCAACTTTGACTTCGCCGCGAGTGGGCGAAAACTCGCCGCCGAGAACGCGCATCAGGGTGGACTTGCCAGCACCGTTTTCACCCAGCAAGGCATGAACCTCACCAGAACGAAGCTCAAAGTCAACGCCTCGAAGCGCATGAACACCGCCAAATGACTTCGCTATGCCGGTCAGCTCTACAAGATTTTCCATTTCAATCATTCCAGATCATCACGACCCAGGACGCTCCACCGCATTGCATTTCAGCCCGAAAGAAATGGTCAACTTTCGACCGCTGTGACCCAGTCTAATGCATGGCATCAGCCTCGATCACCTCCTCGGACATTCTCATAATGCAGCCAGCCCTTCACTTCCAGACTGGCCACACCATGAACTTGGATATTCTTAGAACACAGCGTCCGGCTTGTAATACTGGTCTACGTTGTCCTTGGTGATCGCGACTGGTGTCGTATAAGTGGTTTTCGATGTATCTGCTGGCAGCGTGCCATCAATTGCCTTCTTGGCAAGATCAACAGCTGTTGCAGCCACGAGTGCGGGATCATTGAGACCAGTTGCGCCGTATTTGCCTTCCTTGATCATCGCCATGGCTTCTTTCTGACCATCGGCAGCAGCAAGAAGAATGACGCCATCAAGCTGACTGGACTGTTCAAGCGCCTTGCGAGCGCCGAGCACCATCGAGTCGTTTTCGCCCAGAACAACATTAATGTCAGGGTTTGCAGTCAAAAGGTCTTCCATAGCCTTGAGGCCGCCTTCATTGTTCCACATGCCCCAGCCCTGACCCACAACTTCGAAGCGCACGCGGCCTTCATTGCGCAGCTGGCCTTCAACGAGACCGGCAAGCACGCCAAGGCGACGTTCCTGACCAACTTCATTGCCCTTATCGCCAGAAATCAGAGCAATCTTGAGATCTTTACCCTTGGTCTGATTGGCAAGCCACTGACCAACGAGCTGACCGTTGTTTGCATTCGACGACTGAACGAGCGTTACAAAGTTTGCCGATGGATCAAGCGTCGAATCGACAACAAAAACTTTTACGCCAGCAGCTGCAGCTGCATTGACAGCTGGAACGAGGCCCTTGCTGTCACGCGGATTGATGATAAGCGCATTAATACCCTGCGCGACCATATCTTCAACGTCCGAGACCTGTTTATTGAGGTCATTCTGGCCGTCGGCGGTCAATACTTCACAACCCAGCTCCTGAGCGCGCTTTTTCGCCGAAACTTCCTGTGCAGCAAAGTAAGGCGCATCGAGCGTCTTCATGGAAATACCGATTTTGCAATCGGCAGCCTGCGCAGCCGCAAGCGCAACGAATGACGTTGCCACAGCAAGCGAAAGTTTCAGCGTGACGGATTTCAAGGCCTGCATACGGGTTTCTCCTCCTGGTGAATAATCGGCTCCTACCGATTTTATGCGAATTTGGGTAGCATAATTACGCGAAAATTCCACGTCAACAAAATTAACGACATTTATGTAACGTTTTTGCTGATATTTTATCTGTCGTAACCCACTTGATTGTCTTCTTATCATATTTTATGTAATTTCACTACGAAATGGAGGAATGAATGTTGCGCGAACCTGTAGCGAGTGTCGTCGATCCGAAAAATGGTGGCATGAGCGGCAATACTGGCCGCTATGAAAAACGCCTGAATGATCTTGTCGGGCTGTATGGTGATGAGGAAGCCTTTGAAAGCCTTCGCAAAACACACGGGGGAACCGTTGTTTACGACGTCGAAGACTTCAAACCTGGCAACCAGAGCGGTGATCTGATTTACGGTATCACCCGCATGAATCCGGGCCGCATTGGAAACGAATTCTTCCTCACGCGTGGCCATATCCATGCCAAGGCAGATCGCCCGGAAATCTATTACGGCCAGAGCGGCCAAGGTCTGATGCAGCTCGAATCGCCTGCAGGCGAAACGCGCATCGTTGAGATCACCGCACAGACCATTTGCTATGTTCCGCCATTCTGGATCCATCGCTCGATCAATATTGGCGATACCGACCTTGTTATGGTCTTCGCCTACCCGTCCGACAGCGGTCAAGATTATGGAATCATCGAGAAGTCAAATGGCATGCGCCACCGCGTGATCGCAAAAGCGGACGGTGGCTGGGAGCTGATTGAGAACCCGAATTACAAACCGCGCGATGCAGCGACCGTCGATGCACTGATGCGCGAATACGCCTGAGTGCGCGGAAAATAATCGCCTGAAAATTCAAACTTGAAAGACATTGCCATGAGCAATCCTATTGACCTGATCGCCAGCCTTGGCGTCGTTCCTGTTATCGCGATTGAGCGCGTAGAAGATGCGGTTCCTCTGGCTGATGCGTTGCTTGAAGGTGGCCTGCCGGTTGCGGAAATTACCTTCCGCACCGAAGCTGCGGCAGATGTACTGGCGGCAATTCGCGATGCACGCCCCGAACTATGCATTGGCGCGGGCACAATTCTCGACACCGCCAATCTCGATAAAGCCATCGAAAGTGGCGCACGTTTTGGTCTGGCACCGGGCTATGATCCGCGCATCGTGGACGCCGCATCCAAAGCCAACCTGCCATTCTGCCCCGGCATCATGACGCCAACCGACCTGACGCTCGCAACAGCGCAAGGCGTGCGTTTGGCAAAGTTCTTTCCGGCTGGTATTGCCGGTGGCCCGAAGGCACTTTCCGGCATTGCCGCACCTTTCGCACACTTGGGCGTTCGCTTTATTCCAACCGGCGGCGTTACAGAAGGTACAATCGGCGAATGGCTTGCAATCCGTCAAGTTGTAGCAGTTGGCGGCACGTGGATCGCCAAGACCGAAGATATTCGTGAAGGACGCTTTGACGAAATCAAGAAAAATGCTGCCAGCGCCGTGAAAGTCGCTCGCGAAGCTCTGGAGAAGCGTGCATGAGCAGGTATCAGCCAGCGACCCAGCCGACGCTCTATTTTATCGGCGTGACAACGGGCAAAAGCTCGATCATGAAGGTTTTCCCGGCATGGGCCGAATATCTTGGCCTGAAAAACGCCGTCATCAAGGGTATCGATTTCAAGCTGCATGATGACCCTGAAGCCTATCGCGAAGCGGTTGAATTCATTCGCAACGATCCGCTTTCCATGGGCGCGCTGGTCACCACGCACAAAATTGATCTCTTCCACGCCTGCCGCGATATGTTCGACGTAATCGATCCGCATGCGCTGCTGATGGATGAAACAAGCTGCATCTCCAAAAAAGACGGCAAGCTTATCTGCCATGCGAAAGACCCGATTTCATCGGGCCTCTCTATCGATGGTTTCCTTGGTGTAGATTATTTCGAGCGCACGGGTGCTGACCTTTTCTCGATGGGCGCAGGCGGCTCAACCATTGCCATCACATGGCATCTGATGCGCCAGTCGCGTGGTAAAAACGTACCGGGCCGCATCATCGTTTCCAACCGCAGCCAACATCGTCTTGATGAGATCAAGCGTATTCATGCGCAAGTCGCAAGCGATGTTGCGGTTGAATACATCCTGGCACCAGGCCCGGAAGATAATGATGCTGTACTCAACAGCCTTAAGCCCGGTTCGTTCATTATCAATGCGACCGGCCTCGGTAAAGATGCGCCGGGTTCGCCATTGTCTGATGCTGCCGTCTTCCCGGAAAAGTCTGTAGTCTGGGATCTCAACTATCGCGGCAATCTCGTGTTCCTCGATCAAGCACGTGCACAGAAACAGGCAAAGTCGTTACAGGTTGTAGATGGCTGGACCTATTTCATCCACGGCTGGACGCAAGTGATCGCGGAAGTCTTCCATATCGACATTCCAACAAGCGGCCCGGCTTTCGACCGCATTTCGGAAATCGCCATTGAGGCAGCAGGACGGTAATTGATGGGACAGCGTATTCTTGTTACGCCGCGCTCGCTCACTGCCGAGCCGCATCCGCATATCGAAAGCCTGCGTAATGCAGGCTTCGAAATCGTCTATTCCACGCCGGGTAAAACGCCCGACGAGGAGGAACTTGTGCGTCTGATTGGCGATATTTCCGGCTGGCTTGCCGGTGTCGAACCCGTATCGCCACGCGTCATTGAAGCGGCCCGCTCGCTAAAAGCTATAAGCCGCAACGGTGTGGGCACTGACAATCTGCCGGTCGAACTGCTCACCGAGCGTGGTATCAAAGTGCTGATTGCGGAAGGTGCAAACTCGCTGGGCGTTGCCGAACTTGCGATTGGGCTGATTTTCAGCGCACTACGCTCCATCCCGCAGGCCGACACCGGCATCAAGGCCGGTGGCTGGCCGCGCCAGCGCGGTATCGAAATTCGCGGTCGTACCGTTGGCGTTATCGGCTGCGGTGCCATTGGCCGCGAAGTCGCCCGGATGCTGGTGGCTGTCGGCGCAAATGTGCTTGGCTATGACCCACTTAAGCCTGATCTTGGCCTGCCCGAAGATAGGTTCAGCTTCGCAGAAGTTGACGACATCATCGCTCAGGCTGATATTGTGTCATTGCACTGCCCGGCCCCTCGCGATGGTTCTACGCTGATCTCGCGCGAACGATTAGCAACGGCAAAGCCGGGGCTTATTCTCGTCAACACTGCTCGCGCAAAGCTTGTCGATGACAAAGCCATTATTGAGGCACTGAACAGCGGCCTGTTGTCGAACTACGCAACGGACGTGTTCGAGCAAGAGCCCCCGCTTTCACTAGAACTCGCTTCGCACCCTGCCGTAATTGCAACCAGCCATATTGGCGGGTTCACGGCCGAAAGCGTTGACAGGGCAACAAAAATCGCAGCTGACAACCTCATAGCTGCGCTTAAAAATTAAAGGACTTCGATATGCCGGGATGTTTGCAGGAAATTGCCGAGATGCTTCCATTGGAAGAGTATCTGCGTAAACCGCCGCAACCCGGTATTCGCCTTTTCTGGCTTGGGCAAGCAGGCTTTGTGCTCGAAGCGCAGGAGAAGCGCATCATTATCGACCCCTACCTATCTGACAGCCTTGCCGAGAAATACAAAGGCACACCGCGCCCTCATACGCGCATGATGCCGCCCCCTGTTGCGCCTGATGGCATTTATTTTGTTGATCTCGTCGCATGCACACATGCGCATACCGATCATATGGATCCTGGCACCTTGCCGACGCTACTTGCGCGAAACCCAAACGCAATATTGCTTGCACCGCGCGCTATGAAAGAACAGGCGTTGATCCGCTCAGGCGTCACCGAAGACCGGCTGGTTTTGATCGGCGCTGGTGAAACATACGAACTCGAACCAATCAAAATCATGGCCACCCGAGCCGCCCATGAAGCGCTAGAAACAGACGCAAATGGCAATCACAAATTTCTAGGTTATGTTTTTGATTGCGGTGCATTGCGCATCTGGCATTCAGGCGACTGCATTCCATATAAAGGACAGGAAGCCGAGGTAGCGGCACTCAAGCCCGATGTAGCTTTGTTGCCAGTAAATGGCCGTCGTCCTCAACTGTCGAGCAATGGTGTTCCGGGAAACTTCACGCTTACAGAAGCCATTGCGCTTGCGAGACATGTTGGCGCCACCGATCTGGTCGCGCATCACTACGGCATGTTTGACTTCAATACCGAAGCGCCAGAAAATATTGACGCTGTAGTGAGTGCAACAAATGATCTTTCGGTGCACAGGGCACGCACGGAAATTGCTTTTCTGAGCCACGCTCTAACCTATTGAAACTACGCACTGTGTTTGCCAAAAATCGATTCCGATTTTGGAACCGATGCTATAACATATTGAGAATGCGACCCGGATCACGAGCCGCGAGAGGGATTTTCTTGTATGGATACTGATGCGCGCAGTGAGACGCGTGGCCTGAATGGTCGCAATGTTATCGAAGTCATCCGCACGATGCGGCCTGAACTGCGCAAGTCGGATCGCAAGGTAGCCGATGTCGTTCTTGACGACCCTCACCGCATTATGAATGCAACCGTTAGCGAAACAGCAACGCTTGCCGAGGTCAGTCAGCCAACAGTTTTGCGTTTTGCGACTGCCATCGGCTGTTCAGGCTTTCAGGATCTGAAAATCAGACTCGCGCAAAGCCTTGCGCTCGGCACCCCGGCAACACATTCGGTTCTGGTAGAGACGGACGAGCCGGAAGTGGTCGCCGAAAAGATCTTCGACTACACGATGACCAGCCTCGACTGGGCGCGGTCCCGGTTGGACAAGGACGCCCTTCACAAAGCAATCAATATCCTGACAAAATGCAATTCAATTGTGTTTTTCGGTTTCGGCGCGTCGGGAATTGTTGCGCGCGATGCGCAGCAAAAATTTCCACTATTCGGAGTGCCTTGCGCCGCCGAACTGGATTCACACCAGCAGCTCATGGTCGCATCCATGATGAAGCCCGGCAATGTCGCTTTCGTCATTTCCAATACCGGCACGACGCGGTCCATTATCGAGATCGCACGCATTGCGCGCGAGAATGGCGCATCCGTGATTGGGATGACCGGCTCGGACTCGCCACTCACCAGTTATTGCGATGTTTCGCTTATCGTCGAAACACTTGAAAATACCAATATGTACACGCCGACGATCTCGCGCATCGCCGCTTTGGTCGTCATAGATATTCTTTCGACCAGCGTTGCTATGCGTCGCCCAACAGACCAGCATGACCGCATTCATCGTATGAAGCGTTTGCTGAGCGATATGCGCAAAATGCAGCCGATCTAAAATCAGCGTAAAAAAATGCCGGAATTGTAGGAGCAATTCCGGCGAGTTGTTCTCCAGGTAGAGAATTCTTAAGTTTGGCTGGACGTAAATGCGTCGAGCGCCAGAATAGCGTCACGCACGATTTCCACCGATACCGGCACAGCCACGCGATAGGTGACAGAGCCGGGCTTGAGAGCAGCTTCAGCGACACGCGCAATATCTTCTTTGGTTGCGTCCGCGAGATTGAGATCGGCAAGTCGTGTAGGAAGCCCGACAGAGCGGCAGAAGCGTGCTATTTCTTCGATCTCAGCCAATGGCCGTCCTTCAAGCATCAGCAGACAAAGCACGCCAAAGGCAACTTTTTCGCCATGATAAAAGCCGTGCACATTGTCCAGAACCGTCAGGCCATCGTGAATGCCGTGGGCTGCTGAAACTGCACAATTCTCAAAACCAAGACCGCTCAAAAGCGTATTGGCTTCGATGATGTTCTCGACAGCTTGGGTAAGCGCTCCGCGCTCAACGGCCAGCTTAGCAGCCAGACCATCTCGCATGAGAACTTCATGACACGCCTTGGCGATCGCTACACCGGCCAGCGGGGCAGGAAGCCCAGGACGCACAAAATTGCTGCTGCGGGATTCCAGATTTGACCGCGCCTCGAACCACGTCGAAAGCGCATCGCCAATACCCGCCACGAGAAACCGTGCGGGAGCTGCAACCACCACGGCGCTATCGACAATAACAAGATCGGGATTGCGCGGCAGATGATGCGATTCCTGATAAACACCATGCTCGTTATAGCGCACGGCAATCGCGCTGCACGGCGCGTCGGTCGAGGCAATAGTCGGCACCACAACGATACGGGCATTGTTTGCAATTGCTGCAAGCTTGGCAGTGTCGATGGTTTTACCACCACCAACCGCGACAACAACATCGGCACCGGCTGTGCGCGCCAGTTCCGTCACGCGCTCGATTTCCGTCGAACAGCACTCACCGCCAAACTTTTCAGTCCGGCCTGCAATGCCGCTAGCCGTTACCGACTTCAAAATGCGGTCGCTGAAACGATCGAAGATAAAGCCGTCGATCAGAATAAACGCATTGGAACCGATGCCCTGCATCTGCTCATGCAAACGATCAATCTCGCCCGCACGCTGGACATAACGCCCCGGCCCACCATAGGAACGACCGACAGCACCGCTGAAGCCCATATGATCCGTCATGATAAATTCCTCCTAAACCATCACAGGGTCTTGAGCATTCCGCCATCGACAAAATAGGTCGAGCCGACACTGTAGCTTGCGCGTGGGGAGCACAGGAAGACGAAGAAATGCGCCAGTTCCTCTGGCGTACCAAAGCGCTTGGCCGCTGCATGTTCGTTGGCAACATCCTGAAGATAACCTTCCCAGTTACCGCCCTTATCGGCTGTGAGCTGCTTAGCCGTCTTCACCCAGTCAGGTGTAAGGATCAGTCCCGGATTAACGCAGTTGACGCGAATATTATCGCCAATAACTTCCGTCGAAAGCGTTTTGGAGAACATCATCAAGGCAGACTTGGTGACATTATAGATCGGCTCGTACCAGAGCGGCTGGACAGCGCAGATCGAAGCATTGTGCAAAACAACGCCACCGCCCTTGGCCTTCATCTGTGGCACCAGCCCACGAGCAAGACGCACTGCCGCCATGACATGCAAGTCCCAATAGAACTGCCACTTATCATCGGTTGCCTCCATGATCGTCTCATTGGAGCCGGTGCCTGCATTGTTGATGAGAATATCCGCACCGCCTGTGGCTGCCGCAGCAGCAATAACGGCATCCGTACCTTCCACGGTTGCCACGTCCGCGGCAACGCCAATAGCCTCAACGCCATATTTATCAGCAATACGCAGAGCCTCAGCCTCTACGCGTTCTTTGCCACGCGCTACCAGCACAAGGTTGGTACCTTCTGCCGCCAATCCTTCCGCAATGGCCAAACCAATCCCAACCGACGCGCCGGTGATCACGGCGGTCTTTCCCTTCAATTGCAGATCCATAATAACTCCTGCGATACAGCCGCAAGGCTGCCTATTTTGCGATGAGTATATTGTCGCGGTCCATGGTGACGGCGACGGTGAGAATGAGAACAGCGCCAAAAACGATCTGCTGCGCAAAAATGTCGATCCCGACAAATGTCATGCCAATGCGCACCACCGATACGATGAGCGCACCGACCAATGTGCGCCCTACCCCGCCAAGCCCACCGGTGATCGGCGTGCCGCCAACAAGAACGGCTGCAATGGCTGGAAGAAGCAACTGGCTGGCACCCGTGGGCGAGCCGCTTGTCATGCGGGCTGCAAGCATGATGCCCGCGACAGCCGCAAAAAGGGCCGACAATACGAAGGCCACAACCTTCTGACGATCCACGTGGATACCCGCAGCAATAGCGGCGGGTTCGCCCGCACCGATGGCATAGCAATAACGACCAAAGCGGGTATAGCGCTGGATATAAATACCAATGAGGCACATCAGTAGCCCGACCAGAATGATGTTCGGAATTCCAAGCGTCGAGCTAGCAATCCAGTTAAGCATTGGACGATCCGTTGCGCTGATGCCAATACTGCGCGCTTTGGAGATATATAGTGCGATACCCGAAACCACGCCGCCAGTCGCAAGCGTTGCGATGAATGACGGAATTTTCAGCCGCACATGAACAAGGCCACTGAAAAGACCGGCAGCAACGCCGCAAAGAAGTGCGATTGGAAAGGCAATCAATCCAACTTCCGGCAAAAGCATCGCTGTCACGACACTCGCAAGCGAAGCTACGGCAGGCAAACTTAAATCAATACCCCCAATCACGATGACAAAAGATAAACCGGCCGCAAGCGTGAACAGCGCCATGGTATCTGCAAGCAGAATTAGGCCTGTATTGACGCTGGCAAACTCCGGCGAATAAGCCGAGATAAGCACGACCATGACGACCAGAAAGGCGAGTGGTGCGTATTGACGAAATTGTGCTGCGCTAAACATAGGGGATGCGCCGGAAACTTTTGGGAGAGCGGTTTTCTCGTTCATGATCACACCATATGTTCAACAAGCTGTACCTGAGACGGCTTCGCGCCAGTCGGAGCAGGAATGCGGGCGGTGACTTCACCATCGCGCATGACAAGAATGTTGTGCGACAGGCCGATAGTCTCTTCGAGAGTGTCGGCGATGAGAATGATCGCATAGCCCTCGCGGCTTAACTGACGCATCAGGCGGAAGATTTCTTCCTTCGCGCCCACATCAACACCGCGCGTTGGATGATCAAGGATCAAAATGCGCGAGCCAGCCGTCAGCCATTTGGCCAGAACCACCTTCTGCTGATTGCCGCCGCTCAGTGCCTGACACAGAGCATGAGGCCCCGGCGCACGGATTGAGAGCTTCTTGATCCAGTCTTCGGCCAGTGCCGTCTCGCGATTATGCTGAATACCGATCGGGCCTTCGACAACATCAAGACGGGACAGCGTAATGTTGGAAGCAATCGGCATCATCATGACGAGGCCTTCGAGCCTGCGCTCGCTGGGAATATAGCCAATGCCTCGTGCCACGGCCTCAGTCGGATTTGCGAGTTTAACTGCCTTGCCGTTCAAGAACATCTCGCCGGATGTCGGCGTCTCAAAACCGAAGAAACTGCGGATCAACTCTTCACGCCCGGAGCCAATAACGCCAGCGATACCGAGTATCTCGCCTTCGCGCAGCGTCAGATCGATATTATGATACTTACCAGTGCAGGACAGATTACGTGCTTCAAGTGCAATCTTTTCGCGCGGCTCTGCCTGTTCAGACTCAAGATAATATTCGGTGTGCATCTCGCGACCCACCATAATGCGGTGAAGATCAGCGCCATTGACACCCTCCGCATCCATCGTAGCGACGCCCTGCCCGTCCTTCATCACATAAATGCGGTCGCTGATTTCCAGGACCTCATCAAGGCGGTGCGAAACAAAGATAAAACTCGCACGGGATTTGAGCGAACGAACACGCTCAAAAAGGATGTCGATTTCCGACTGCTCCAGAACCGATGTCGGCTCATCAAGCAGGATGATCAGATCACCATCCACACGATCAGCCAATGACAGAGCCTTGGCGAGTTCCACCATCTGACGCACGGCAAATGAGAGATCACCCGCAAGCGTCGCCGGATCGGCATTAATACCGACCCGTTTCAAATGCTTGGTAGCCGCTTCATTCATCTTGCGCCAATTGACTAGACCAAAGCGAATGAAACGTTGTTCCTGACCCAGAAAAATATTCTGCGCGATGGAAAGGTTCAGCAGCAACGACTGTTCCTGAAACACCATTGCCACGCCTTGATCATTCGCCTGTTGCGGCGAGTTGACCGCAAAAGGCTTTCCGTTGCGCGTGATCGTGCCAGTGCTTGGGCGCTGAGTACCAGCCAAAATCCGCATGAGCGTGGATTTTCCCGCGCCGTTTTCGCCCACAAGCCCAACCACTTCGCCGGGGCGAATTTCAAGATCCACGCCCTTGAGAGCATGAACACTGCCAAATGATTTTGTCAGTCCACTGATCGTCAACATGGCTTATTTCACAATCTTGAAGCGGGTGCGGTGCGTGGCATAAGCAACAGCTCCGATGATCATCAGACCAAGAAATGCCTGTTGCAGATATGGAGGAATACCCAGCAGAACCATGCCGTTAGCCAGAACGGAAACGATGAGAACACCGATGAGCGATTGCAGCACACCGCCCTGCCCGCCCAAAAGCGAGGTTCCGCCAACAACGACAGCAGTAATCGTAGTGAAGAGCCGCCCGGTGCCAATATCTGCATTGCCCTGACCAAGCTGGGCTGCGGCAAGCACGGCACCAAGTCCATAAAACGCACCCGCCATTGCAAAGACGAGCAGTTTGGTGCGCAGTACGGATACGCCGGAAAGCACTGCGATGTCTTCGCCGCCGCCAAGTGCATAAATGTGGCGACCAAGACGTGTGTGGTTCTGTACCACCCAAGCGATAAACAGAGCCGCGAGTGCAATCCAGACGGTGAAAGGGAGACCTGCAAAACGTTCAAGCGCGAAACTGCGCACTGCCGCTTCACGAATGGCAATTGTACCACCGCCAACCATCAAAGTGGCAATGCCAAGCCCAATGAACCACATACCGAGCGTCACCATGAAGGACGGTATGCGCAGGATGACATGCAACAAGCCGGAAAATGCTCCCATTGCAGCACCAACGGCAATCGCCGCAATCACTCCAAGCACACTGCCAAGCCATGAACTATCAATCGCAACCATGGACGCCAGCACCACAGCTGCAATCGCCATGACGCCTTCGACGGAAAGATCGATACTGCCAAGCAGGATCACGAATGTTGCGCCGAGCGTCAGCACAACAGGTATGGCCGATGCTGATGCAATACGGATGAAATTATTCACTGAGAAGAAGTTCGGACTTAACAGTCCAAGCCCCGCACACAATACAGCCAGCACGATGAGCGGCGCGAGCCGGCGCATCAACTCCGGCAATCGGCTTTTGATGCCGTTTTTAAACATGGCTACACCTTTAGCGTCAGCCGGAGTGCAATCCTGGCTCGCAACTCTCATATGCTTTTCCTGTCAGGCAATATTCCGCCGCGTATGGCGGGAGGCTTCAGACCGCGACGGGCTTATCAGCCTTCACGAATCTGTCCGCTTGCACGTCCCCAAAGGTCCTTGAAATCAAGGTTCGGCGTGTTCTTGATGTTGTTTTCGTAGAAGTCATCGACGTTCTCTTTCGTCACGACCAACGCCGTACCGTAAAACTCGCGGTGGTCTTTCGGCTCTTTCGCTGGATCGAAGACACCGGCGCGTGCACTATAAGGAATTGCAAGCCCCATCGCACCCTGCCAAAATGGATCGGACGAAACGGTTGCTGCAAATTCACCGTTCTTCACGGCCTCAACTGCTGTTCCAATGCCATCAACGCCCGTAATTGGTATCTGACCGGCAAGACCTTCTGCGCGTAGCGCTTCCAATGCGCCGATACCCATGTCGTCATTGGCGCACCAGATACCCTTGATGTCATCACCAAAGCGTGTGAGCCATGCGCTCACCACATCGAACGCTTTGCTTGATTGCCAGTCAGCGACCTGAAAATCGAGAAGCTGAACGTCGGGATGGGCTGCAAGAGCCTTTTCAAGGCCAGCACGGCGGTCGATTGCAACGGTATTGGACAACGTGCCGCCAAGACCCAGGATACCACCCTTGCCGCCAATGGACTTAACCAGAATTTCTGCAGTTTCCGCACCATAGCGCTGGCCGTCGAAGCTCACATGCGCAACGTAGTATGGATCATGATCCCACGGATGCAGATCGGCAGGCTTGTTCCACTGTGTCAGCACGTGCGCCTTGGCCGCGGCGCA
Source organism: Brucella sp. HL-2 (assembly GCF_025846885.2). Taxonomy (NCBI): domain Bacteria; kingdom Pseudomonadati; phylum Pseudomonadota; class Alphaproteobacteria; order Hyphomicrobiales; family Brucellaceae; genus Brucella; species Brucella sp. HL-2. The sequence continues at coordinate 163,899 of NZ_JAOYTK010000005.1, forward strand.
AGCTTCCACGATGGGGCGCGCATCGGCTGCATCATTTGGATCAACATTGATAATCGCATTGCCGCCGGTGCGTGCGAGGATTGCCCGGATATCGGCAATACCCTTCTCGCTGTCGCCTTCGGTCACAAGCGTTACATAATCAAGACCAAGCGACTTGGCAAAAGCTTCGCCGCCCTTATTCCAAGCAGCATGATATGGATTTGACAGCGAACGGATCGCGTTCACGAGCGTCGGCTTCTGCTCGGCAAGTGCGCGCAGTGAAGACATGCCACTGAAAGCTGAAAGCGCGCCAAGACCTGCGGCACCCTTCATAAAGGCGCGTCTGCTGAATGGCTTTGTACGGATATGGTTCATGTGTTTCCTCCCAAAACACACATTGACTAGCTAGTCATTTGCGTTGCATAGCTATGCAAAGTGGAGCTATGTCGTCAATAGGAAATTTTCAGGAAATGTGATCTGGCAGGCGGGAAGTCTTCCCAAATCCTTGAAAGCCTTTGAACATAATGGCAAAACAAAAACTGATGATTGTTCAAAAAACGGGACAAAAAACGCGAAGGATATGGAATGAAGCGTGACAAGCCCTACGCATCCTCCACAGATGTGGCGAGACTGGCAGGCGTTTCTCAATCCGCTGTTTCCAGAACATACAAGCCCGGAGCCAGTGTTTCACCGGAGACACGCAAGAAGGTGATGGCTGCGGCTGAAGAGCTTGGCTATCGCCCAAGTTTCATTCCCAGCATTATGCTCAGCCATCGCTCGCGCCTTGTGGCGGTTGTTATTGGTGGGCTGTATAATCCATTCTATTCAACTGTTCTGGAAACATTTTCCCAACGGCTACAGGACGAAGGCTGGCGCGTGCTTTTGGTGCACGCAAATAGCGGCCACACATTCGATGACATCGTGCCAATGCTTGCCGGTTATCGTGTCGATGCTATTGTCAGCGCACTGGCCGTCCTGTCGCAAGAAGCCGCCGAACAATTATCGCAGTTACGTGTGCCTGTGATTTCATTCAATACGCCATTCTCGGACGGCTGGGTTCATTCCATCAATTGCGACAACATCGGTGGTTCCCGCACCATGGCGGAGCACTTCATTGAGCGCGGCGCAACCAAATTTGGCTATATTACGGGCCCGACAGACAGCCAGGCGAACATAGATCGCAAGCTCGGATTCTTCTGCGCAATTGAAGAGGCAGGATTGGATCAACCGCTTATTCTCGAAGGAAATTTTCGCTATGAATCGGGCTATCAGGCGATAAAAAAACTTCACGATACCAACGGCTCAACCAAAGTCCTTCCGGACGCAATTTTCTGCGCTAATGATCTTATTGCGCTCGGGGCCATGGATGCGTTGCGTCATGAGTTCCAGATCAATGTTCCGGGCGATATTCTCATAGGCGGCTATGATAATATCGCCGAAGCTGGATGGGCATCCTACAATTTGACCACATTGGTTCATGATGGCCAACAGATGGTCGAGCGAGCTATAGAGATTCTTTCCGAAAGTGAGCCCCGAAAGCTGTCAGATACCAATCAACAATCGATAATCGCCTCTCCATTGATCATTCGAAACAGTACTGGCGTAATAATTTGATATGCAACGACGTACCGTGGCGTTGATTACTCGCCTGTTGCTGAGTTGCTATAAAAATTCGGGTAAAACGCCACGAATAGACTGAATAACACGCCTGAAACTGCTAGTGGTTGGGGTGGATATAAGGAGATATCATGCGCTCGACTATCATGGCAGCTATGGTGCTGGCGGTTACGGGAACTGCAACAGCCGCTGAGAAGCCAATCGACACTTATTACGCCCGTTTAAGCGAGCGCGATCATTATAGCTCATCCGGTCAGCGCCTCACGAAAGTTGCGGGTATCGTCCGGCAGGACCGCGCCAATGTTCACCAGTTTGGCAAAGTCGATGCAGAAGATGAAAAAGACAAGTTCTTCAGCAGCAAAGACAACCGTGCCAAGCTCGAGAACATGCTCGTCAATCTCCGTATTTCTCCCATCGATCAGGCAACGATCATCAACGCAACACCGTTGATTTTCGTCGAGGTCTATCCGACCTATGTCATCATTACACTGAAGTAATCCTAGTGAGAGGCGGGCTTTATCAGCCCGCGCTCAACATTATTTTCGTGACCGTCGCCTCATCAATGCGTTCTTTCGAATAGAGCAAAGGAACATGTTTTCCTTCGCGCCAGTTCTCCAGAAGGTCGGAATAGTGCCGTGACAGTGGCAATCCCGACTGCCCCGGATTATTGACAAACAGACTGTTGTCCCATGCCCCGACATCGATAACGATTCGTACCGATGGCCCCACGACGACCGAGAAATCACTCAATCGATAATTTGCATAATTGAGTGTAGAGCTACTGCCTCCCAATGCAGCGGGTTCCATTGACCAGTTATGATTCGTCAGTAATTGAAGAGGATGACGCAGCGTAAGCTTATGAATGCTTCCCCAGGCCCATTTCTCTGAATCCGTTCCCATCAATGAAACAGTTTCCGCCCATGCATCAACAAGACTTTGGCGAACAGCATCAATATGCTCAGCTGTCCCAGCGGAGTTTTCTAACCATGAAGCGATGCTTGGTGCATCAAATGGCACCAGCAACGGGATGACCTCGGGCACCGCGCCTTGTGACCTTGCTGCAAGCAGGCCCAGATGTTTGCTGAACCATATTTCGAAAAGTGCGGCGGCTGCAGAATTTACAGAGAGATTACCGTCCCAGTTCTGAAGAAGCCTCCAAGGCGCGGCTTCAACATCGGAAGCCAGCAACGCGCTGAGACATTTCAACACGCGGGCGGCGATAGGTGAAAATGTTGAGCATTGCAGTCGTACACAATCTTCAAGAGAAATGGGTTCCTGGCGAGACAATTCCCTATGAAGCGTGTCATGACGGCTGCTATCCAGCCACTCATAACCGATCGCCGGATTTGAGGCAGTCCAGTCATCCGGCACATTCATGGCGTTGGCCGTCGCTACAAAACCACGCGATGGATTGATTTCATACGGCCCTGTTTCTGGAGACTGGTAGCCCTGCCATTCGTAACGCCCGTCACCGGGAACCGGCAAAAGGCCGTCCCAATTGTTCCGAACAGGTGTGGCGCCCGATGGCTTCCATGCAATGGTGTTGCCCGTATCAGCATAGATGTGATTGACGGAAGGGCAGCCCCAGCCTTCCAGCGCACTTGCATAATCGGCATAAGTCGCAGCCCTCATCACGGACAGGCTCGCCATATATGGCGCCATGCCTGCATCCATCCAGACAGTCCTTAAACCAAATGCCCGATTGTTCTCCTTATCCTCAAAAAGAATTGGCCCGTGGCGCGTAAACTTCAGTTCAACCTTCTGATCAGGATGTCCTTTGACAGGAATTGTCTCTGTGATCGTTTTGACGTTCTCCCAACCATCATGATAAGCATATTGATCCGGATCGCTTACATCAGTCTGGTAGACATAAATGTCTTCCTGATCTGCGCCGAAAATGGTGAGCCCGAAAGCAGCAGTGCCGTTATGGCCCATGGATATTCCGGGCGCCATGGGTTCGCCTGCGCCAATCACATCAAGACCCGGCATGGTCAAGTGAACCACATAACGGATTGACGGCAAAGCATGTGTGCGATGGGGATCAAGCGCCAGTATAGGACGACCAGTTGTCGTCTTCTCTGCCGATACGGCCCAATTGTTTGAGCCTTCTTCAAAAGACGCCCGAACGATCTCACCGGATGAAGTGATCGTGGTCCATTGATCAGCCTTGTCCAAGGTTGCAGCGAGACGTTCCTTAGAAAAAGTCACCGGACTGACAGCAAGCAAGAAATCGCGCAACACACTGTCGGTCATGATGCTGGGGTTAAACCCCTCGACCGGATTTGGCACTACACCATGCGATAACTCCTTACGCAGCAGATCAAGTTTTGCACCCAATTCCACACCCGCTATTGCCATGACCTTGGAGCGGAGTAGCTCGGACGACGCATTGCGTGTCAGCGAGTGGGTGCGGACACGCACCACGTCTTCAGGCGCCCATCGATCAGGCTTGTGACCGAGCAGCGTAAACTCAGGTGGAAGCGGTAACTCACCCGAATTACAGGCGTCAACATAGGCATTGATGCCTTTAGCAAATGCCGCGCAGATTTCTTCGGAATCCGGCCCGTATGCTTTCCATTCCAGAGCCATAGCACCCCGATAGAGAAGCAACCGAGCCGCTTTGTCCTGCTCAAGATAACCGGGGCCGAAATCCCGCGCCAGCAGACCAAGCCCGCGCTTGCGGGCAATATCGATCTGCCAGAGACGATCACGTGCAGCGTTCCAACCTTGCGCAAAAAAGAGATCGTGCTGGTTGTCTGCCCTGATATGAGCCACACCCCATTGATCGACGTTGATTGTGACATCGTTCTGCAAGCCCGCAACGCGGGCTGCTGTTAATCTCGTTGAATCGGACATAGCCCCACCTCAGGCATTTCCTGAAAATATGCAAAACAAACGGGCAGAGCAGCTCCGATGATTGTGTGTTATCGGGAGCCGCTCCTTAACAATTTATTCCAGCCCCAGAAATAAACCTGCGTGAAGACGCGCACGTTCAACCAGACTGTCTTCGAAAATATGCTCGCCCAATGTATGCAAGCCTTCGCCCCGCACACCGATTGAATCGAGCGTTGGGACACCAAGCGCACCGGTGAAGTTACCGTCTGAGCCGCCGCCCGAACTCTGAGCCGTCATGGTGAAACCGATTTCCTTTGCGACCCCATTGGCAAAGTCGAAAAGCTTCATATCCTGTGGTTGTCCCGGTTCCCAAACAGGCCTCGTCACACCACGCGTGACGATCAACTCGACATCATCTTTGGTTCCGGCAAGAGCCATGATGCGCGCAACACCGTCTTCCAGATCTTTCTGGGTTTTGGCCATGCTGAGTGCCTCGGCACCGCAGCTCGATGAAACGCAGTTGACCCATTGACCAGCCCGGATTACGCCAACTGAGAAGGTACAATCATCGGTCGTGAGTGCTTCGATGTCGATAATATTTTCCGCCATACGCCGGATTGCGGAGCGCCCTTCCTTCAGCAACCAGCCCGCATGGCTTGGTTTGCCAACTGTCTCAAGATTATAACGCGCAATCGCATAGCGCCCGACAACAGCACCACCATCACGGCGTGCAGGTTCGGGCACCAACACATATTTGTTCTTGAGTGCTTCCTGTTCAATCAAATCACGCGTCGACGGCGTTCCCACTTCTTCATCTGGTGTCAGCAGAAAAGTGACTGGAAGCTTGGTCGCAAGCCCACTTCTTGCAATCTGCCGCATGGCTTCAAGGGCCACGAAATTACCACCCTTCATATCTTGAATGCCGGGGCCGTAAAGCTTTCCGCCCTCGCGACGATACGGATTGATGTCGATCACGCCGAGCGGATGAACTGTATCAAGATGGCCGGACACCAGAATGCCAGGTTTGCCCTGATCTTTGTGCGGGAAGCGTGCGCGCAACGAACCGCCGAAGCCCATACGTCCCGGAATAAACTCAATACTGGCGCCCGCAGCCGCGAAGTCGTAAGCGGCTGCATCCACCATACGATTGACAGCGGCTGCATCAAATGTCGGGCTTTCGGTTTCGATCCATGGGCGCAGGCGCGCGATCATGTCATCAAGGTCAAATGGCAATTCATGCGCGCTCATGCAGCTAAGTCCTTGTTTAATGGCAGGCGAGTTTCCACAATCCGGGCATAGATCGACGCGCCAATTGGCAGCGTTTCCGGTTCGAGCATAAATGCAGGATTGTGCAAGGCTGCTTTGCCGCCGTGTAACACATTGATGTATGCACCGGGCACACGTGCCAGCATGTCGGCAAAATCCTCACTGCCCATAAAGGCCGGGCAGTCGTCGGTTACATTTTCCTCGCCCAATACATCGCGCGCAGCCGCAATATAGGCGTCAGAAAGTTCATTATCATTGCGCAAGACATCGAAAACGTTGCGCAAGTCGACATCCACCTTGATGCCATAGCCCGCAGCGACGCCTGCGCAAATCTCACGCAGACGACTTTCTGCGAGATCGCAGACGCGCTGCTCGAAATAGCGGATTGTGCCGGTTATCGTCGCCACTTCTGGCACGATATTGTAAGCGCTACCCGTGTGGAACTGCGTGCAGGAAACTACACAAGCATCTGTTGCCGGAATGTTGCGCGAGACAATGGTTTGCAATTGCCCCACCAGATCGGCACCAATCACCAGGACATCACGCGAATTGTGCGGCTGCGCTGCGTGGCTGCCTTTGCCAGTCAGCTTGATATCAAAGAAGCTCGCACCAGCCATAGCGGCACCCTTACGAATGACAGCCTTGCCAAGTGTGCCAAGCGGCTGGTTGTGCATCCCGTAGATTTCATCGCAAGGAAAGCGCTCGAACAGGCCCTCCGCTATCATGCCGCGCGCGCCGCCCAGACCTTCCTCGGCTGGTTGGAAGACGAAAACCGCTGTCCCTTCGAAGTTGCGTGTCGCTGCAAGATACTGTGCAGCACCCAGCAACATGGTCGTATGGCCATCATGACCGCAGGCATGCATTCGGCCCGGATTTTGCGATGTATAAGGAACACCGGAAATCTCATCAATCGGCAGCGCATCCATATCGGCGCGCAGACCAACACGGCGGTTACCTGCATTTTGACCTCTCAATATGCCGACAACACCGGTCTTGGCGATGCCCGTATGAACTTCATCGAAGCCCCATTTTTCCAATAGTTCAGCGACGACACCGGAAGCGTGGTGTTCCTCGAACCCGATTTCCGGGTGACGATGAAGGTCTTCGAAAACCGCGCGCATCTCGCCGGCTTTTTCCTCAATAAACGGTATGATGGGCATGATTTCATTCCTGTTTGAAACATTGAAGATAACCGGGGCCACGACTTGCGGCCCTTCGATCAGGCGGCTGGACGTCCAGCCGCAAAGTCCCAGAAGCGACCGGGAGCCGCTTCAATCAATGATCGCGTATATTCATGCGATGGATTACCAAGCACATCGGCGGCGTCACCTTGCTCGACAACCTGCCCGCGTTTCATCACCAGCACTTCATCGCAAATCTGTGCGGCAACACGCAGGTCGTGCGTGATGAAGATGATCGCGATGCCGGTATCGCGCTGCAGCTCGGCAAGAAGCTCAAGAACCTGCGCCTGAACCGAAACATCGAGCGCAGACACGGCCTCGTCAGCCACAAGAATGTCGGGTCTGAGCGCTACTGCACGTGCGATGGCGATACGCTGACGCTGCCCACCCGAAAACTGATGCGGGTATCGCTTCAGTGAATCCTCCGGCAACGAAACAATCTTCAACAAACGCTTCGCCTCAGCCACTGCCTCTTCGTAAGGTACCCCGTAATTAAGCGGCCCCTCGGTCAAGCTTTGCTCAATCGTCCAGCGGGGGTTCAATGAGCGAAACGGGTCCTGAAACACAACCTGAAGTTTCTTGCGAAACGGCTTCATCTCGCGTTTCCCAAGATGAGCAATGTCTCGGCCATCCACGACAATCTGACCTTCAGTCGGCTCGATCAATCGCATGATCGAGCGGGCAACGGTCGTCTTACCCGAGCCGGATTCTCCTACAATGCCAAGTGTGCGTCCCGGCTGAAGCTCGAAATTCACCTCGCGCGATGCATTGACTCCCGGTTTTGTGCTGAAAATCCCACCACTGCGATAAGTCATGCCAAGATCGCGAACGCGGATCACCGCCTCCCGACCCTGCGGCTCGCGCGCCAGACGTGGGATAAGACTTGGAACTGACCCCAGCAGGTCTTTGGTATATTGTTGCTGCGGTGAAGCCAGAACTTCCCGGATTGTCCCGCGCTCCACAATTTCGCCGTTACGCATGACACAGACACGGTCGGCTATTTCCGCCACCACGCCCATATCGTGCGTGATAAACAGAACCGCGGTGCCGTGCTTTTCCTGTAATTCTGCAATAAGCGACAGGATTTGCTTTTGCGTCGTCACGTCAAGTGCCGTAGTTGGTTCGTCAGCAATCAGCACGACAGGTTCAAGAATAAGCGCCATAGCGATCATGATGCGTTGACGTTGACCGCCAGAAAGCTGATGCGGATAGCTTTGATAAATGCGCTCCACATCGGGCAGATGCACCTGCTCCATGATGTTGATGACTTTGGCCCGTTTGGCCTCGGCCGAAAGGCTTGTATGAACGTCCAGAACCTCCGTGATCTGTTCACCCACCCGCATAACCGGATTGAGTGCTGTCATCGGCTCCTGAAAGATCATGGAGATGCGTGTCGCGCGCATCCTCTTCATATCCGCTGGAGAAAGCTTCAGCAGATCCTTGCCATCCAGCCTGATTGAGCCTGCTTTTACTAACAGCGCATCCTTCGGCAAAAGTCCCATTGCTGTGAGCGAAGTCACAGACTTTCCTGATCCTGACTCGCCCACGAGGCAAACCGTCTCACCTTTGCGAATATCAAAGCTCACGCTACGAAGCACTGGCGTGCCACCGGGTAGAGCCACGACGAGATTTTCGACTTCCAACACGACAGGTTCTGCCGTGAAATCACGGTTGCGCAGTTCCATATCAGCCCTCCCGCTTTTTCAGACGTGGGTCGAGTGTGTCGCGTGCAGCATCGCCCAGCAGATTGATTGAAAGAACACAGAGTGTCAGCAACAGACCCGGCCAAAGCACGATTGATGGCTTGATGCGGAAGAACTGACGACCTTCGGCCATGATGTTCCCCCAGGTTGGAATTTCCGTGCTGATGCCAGCACCGAGAAACGACAGGATCGCTTCTGTGAGGATCGCAGAAGCAACAATATAAGTGCCCTGCACGATGAGTGGTGCCATCGTATTGGGCAGAAGATGCCGGAACAGGATCTTCGGGGTGCTTGAACCGAGTGCCAGTGCCGCTTCCACATAAGGCTCTTCACGCGCAGTCAGGATGACAGAGCGTACAAGGCGCACCACGCGCGGTATTTCTGGGATGGTGATGGCGACGATGACTGAGCCAATCGAAGGTCCATTCAACGCGACCAGCGCAATAGCGATCAGGATCGATGGCATGGCCATCAAGGCATCCATCATGCGCATAATGATTGCATCAGCAGTGCGGAAGAAGCCCGCAATCAACCCGATAAACACGCCAACGCCAATTGAAGCGCCAGCAGCAAACAATCCGATCAGCAATGAAATGCGGCCACCCAGGATCATGCGCGAGAAGAGATCCCTCCCGTAATTATCAGTTCCAAGCAGATATTCATCGGAAGGCGGTTTGAGCCGCATCAACGGATTCATTGCCAACGGATCGTGGGGAGCGATCCAGGGGGAAACAAGAGTTAGAAGGAGGATTGCGGCGAGAAGAAAGGCAGCAATCAGTGGACCGATACCAACACGTGTAACGCGCGGCAGCGAGAACAGGCGGAGCATCCAGTGCATGCCTGCCGATGTCGGTTCTGAGCGCATCAATAGCGTATCCTTGGGTCGAACACTGTGTAGGAAAGGTCGATCAGAAGGTTGACGAAGACATAAAGCGCACTCGTCAGCAGGATCATGGCCTGAATAACCGGATAGTCACGCGCCAGCACTGCATCCACAGTCAGGCGTCCAATCCCCGGAATATTGAAGATGCTCTCTGTCACGACCACGCCGGAAATCAACAGCGCAAAGCCTGTGCCGATAATGGTGACAACAGGCACGGCTGCATTTTTCAGGGCATGAACAAAAAGAAGACGGCGGTCACTGACACCCTTCGCGCGCGCAGTGCGGATATAGTCCTCGCCCAGCACATCCAGCATCGCAGCACGGGTCATGCGGGCAATGAGTGCGATGTAAATCGAAGCCAGTGTCAGCGCGGGCAGTATTGCCCTCTCAAGAAAGCCACCAAAGCCCGCGGAAATTGGCCTAAAGCCCTGCACCGGCAGCCAACCGAGATTGACGGCAAAAATAAGCAGCAGCACATAGCCAACCAGAAAGACCGGCACGGAGAACCCGAGCACCGAAAAGCTCATGACGAGATAATCGATCCATGAACGATGACGCCAAGCGGCAATGACACCCATCGGAATTGCGACAACAACAGCAATAATGATGGTGAGAACAGCGATCGAAATCGTCGGTCCAATACGTTGTGAAACCATATCAAGCACAGGCACGCCCGAAATCAGCGAAACGCCGAGATCACCCTGCAAGATCTTACCCATCCAGGTGAAGTACTGAGTGAGGATCGGCTCATTAAGACCCATTGCCTCGCGAATGCGTTCGAGCTGTTCGGTGGTAGCGGCATCTCCCGCCAGAATTGCTGCCGGATCACCCGGCGTCAGTCTAAGGAGGAGGAACACGAAAACCGATACCAGCAACAGCACCGGTACGAGCGAAAAGATACGTTTTAACAGATAGACAGCCATATGCACGTCCCGCTTGAGGCGGAACCGGTATATATCCGGCTCCGCATTGTACTGGGAGCTACCGCGATCAGCGGATAGCGGCGGGCAGTTTATTCCTCGGTCTTCTTCACATTCCAGAAGACCGGAACGGGAGAGCCGAGCATATCAACGACATTGGAGCGGCGTGCCTGTGGTGGGTTATACTCGCCAAGTGGAATATAAAGCACGTTCTCCAACGTATGAGCCTGTATCTTTTCGACAACGGCCTTCTGCTCTTCAGGCGTCTTGGCGGCGATATATTCCTTTTTCAGCTCTTCAATCTTGTCATCCTTCGGCCAGCCGAACCAACCCTGATCGCCACGCCCATTCAGCATCACGGAGTTAAGCGGTGTGGCAATTTCTGGAATCTGCCAGTTGGTGAAGAAGATGTTCCAACCGCCTTTCGACGGCTCATCTTTTGACGCGCGACGACCGACGAGCGTCTGCCAGTCCATCGGTTGCATATCGACGGTGAAGCCAGCGGCACGCAGTTGCTGCGCCGCGACAACGGGTTGAGGCGACAGACTGGTAACATCAGTCGGCTGCATCAACACAACCGGCTTACCATCATAACCGGCCTTCTTGAGCAGTTCCTTCGCCTCTTCAACATTACCCTGCGCGGTGATGCTGTCTGCGCCGACATTGGTAGCGTTAGGGGTACCGCAGCCAAAGATCGCCCCACAAACCTTGTAGTAATTCGGGTCAGCCATCAACGCCGCAAGCACTGGCTCCTGCGACATGGCCAGGAAGGCCGCGCGACGAATGTCGGGATTATCGAAAGGTGGATGCTTGAAATTGAGGCGTCCCATCGTCTGATAACCGAGCGGATCACGCTGTTCAAGAACAACGGAATCGTCGCCATCAAACAGCGGCACGAGATCAACCGGAATCTGTTCTACATAGTCGATTTCACCACTCGTCAGCGCATTCACAGCAGTTTGGGCGTCTGTCATTGTAACCCAGCGCACTTTGTCGACATTGACGACCTTGCCGCCTGCCATCCAGCTGGCGGGCTCGCTGCGCGGGACATAATCTTCATTCTTGAGATAGCTGACGCCGACACCGGGCTGGAATTCTCCCGGTACAAACTTGAACGGGCCGGAGCCGATATGTTCCGTAATCGCAGTATCTGCCGAGGTTGCTGCAATCCGCGCTGGCATAATGAACGGTGGCAAAGCCGCCTGCTTGGAAAGCGTATCGAGGAAGGGAGCAAACGGCTCTTTTAGTGTCCAGACGAGAGTCTTGTCGTCGGTGGCTTTCAGAGAGTCAGTGATATCCATGATCAACTGGCCACCGGCATCGCGCTTGGCCCAGCGTTCAAGTGAAGCCACCGCATCTGCTGCCGTTACCGGCGCCCCATCATGGAATTTCAGGCCATCGCGCAGCGTGAATGTATAAGTCTTACCGTCGTCCGAAACGGCCCAATTTGCCATCTGAGGCTGTGGCTTGAAATTTTCATCAACTGCAATCAACACATCATAGATCATATATCCATGATCCCGAGTGATATGGGCTGTGGTGATGATCGGATCGAGAATACGCAAATCAGAATGCATAACGGCAGTGAGCGTTGTTTCCGCCCATGCATTGCCTGCGCCAAGCGCAATCAGGGAAACAGCTACCCCGTATTTCAGTTTACGGAGGATGGGGCCAGGCTGTGGTGATTTGAAAAACTGCATCTACTTGGTTCCTCTGAAGGTTGTTATTATTGTTTTATTTGAATTCTTCTCCCAACGGCTCAAGGCGAATACCTGAGCGCAAATTCTTCCATGATAATTGTGCCGGGCTAAGCGGCATTGCACCCGGCGCTGTGCAAACAAGGAGCTTTTCAGCAATAGGTGCGAAGTCGGCGCGGAAATGCACAGAGCTCTTATTGACCAGAATGGCTTGCTGTTCCGGTTCAATGCCAACCATGCGATAGAGCGCGCGATCCGCCATCTGCGCGAGATTGGTTGTTACAACGACGCGTATCCCGCCAAGCCGCAGGCAGGCAGATGGCCCCATATTTAACCAGGTGCCACCGTAATAAGGCCCGGTCGCATGTACCTTGCCGTCGGAGAGCTTTTCTACAGTAAACGTGGCCACGAATGGCTCATCGCCATCAATTCCCGACTTGCCGCCAAGTGAGATTTCAACCTCCGCACCCTCGCCTGCCTGATGCGCGATGTTTGCCGCTTCAGGATCGTGGATACAACCAATAGCGGCTCGTTTTGCATCGCAGGCTATTAGCGCGCGAAGCATCCCTGTCGTATCAGAGCTACCGCCTGCGCCGGGGTTGTCCTGCGTATCGGCAATGATGATAGGACGAGATGCATCTCGCGCCAGCTCGATTGCTCTCTCAACTCCCTCTGCCGGCTGATAAGAGGTACCTGCGAAAGACGCCTCAGCTGCGGAAAGTGCAGCCATAATGTCATCTGCACAGTTCTCAACCGCCTGCTTATCCCATCCGTAAGCAAAGACAGAAGGACCGCATTCCGCGAAATCAGCGGCGGGAAAGCCCATGAAAAGAGACGCTGTCAGCACTTTTTCAGGTACATCGACCGTCAAGCCATACAGGTCTTTGGCGGGTTCTTCATCCGTGCATTGCCATGCGATAGGAATGAGATAATCACCTTGCCGCATCGCCTTGTGCCAACCATCGGACTTGTCCATCAATGCCTGTAAGGCTTTAGCTGACCGATAGCCGGTCTCGGCCATATCAACATGCGGATAAGTGCGGAATCCGACCATGACGTCGGCATATTCGAACATACGACGCGTGATGTTGCCGTGCAGGTCAAGCGCTACCGACAGCGGTTCACTTGCACGAACAGCACGCACGCGCTCAAGAAGTTCGCCCTCGCCGTCGTCCACATGTTCGGCAACCATCGCACCATGTAAGTCGATGAAAATGCCATCGAGCGAACCGCAATCCTTCAATCCCGCAACAATCTCAGAAACGATTGTTTCGTAAGCATCTTTGGTGACCGGTGCAGATGGGATAGCCCCAGCCCACAAGATCGGCACGACTTCCCAGCCCGCTTCCTGTGCAAATTTGAGTGCACCAGCAATGCCTAGATTGACGTTTTGAGCATTCTCGATAATCGCGTCACCACGCGAAAGGGGGATATATCCGCCACCCTGAACGAACGCTTTCATGGTTGCCGGAGCGGCAGCAAAAGTGTTCGTTTCATGCAAAAAGCCAGCTACAGCCACGCGTTTTGACACGAGCGTACTCCCATTTTCCTGATTTGCCCCCTCGGGCTGCAATGTGTATCTGTCAGCGATACATCTATATTGATTTTTCATGATAGGGATCAAATTTGATCCTTGTCAATCCTTGAATCTGGATTAAAGCTTTTTCCCATGAACACATTTCGAGACCTGCGCGGCATATCCACTTTCGATCCGGATGAAGCAGAAGCTTTTAAGGATGACCCGTTGTTTCTGCGCTCGGTCGCACGAACTGTTGCAGTCATGTCTGCATTTCAAAGCGCGCGACATCCCTTGTCACTCAGTCAGGTTGCAACCGCAGCAGGCATTGATCGCAGTGCTGCCCAGCGCATTGTTCACTCGCTTCTGAAGTTGAATATGCTGGCTCGCGACCCGGAAGATCGTGGTTATCTGCCCGGCTTGCGCATTCTCGACATGACCCACGATTTGTTGCGGCTCAACCCCATGTTGCAGCGCGCAAATCCGGTTATGCTGGAACTGCGACGCCGTGTCAGCGAGCGTGTTGATCTGTCTCTTTTTGACGACGTTCGCGTTATCTACGCCCTGCGTATGCCTTCAAAACATGAAGTCTTCAGTGCAACCATTGTCGGAAATGCTGTTCCCACCTATTGCACGGCGGGTGGCGTGGCCATTCTCTCGCGGCTGCCAGACACGACGATTGCCGACATCGTCAATCGGTCGGATATGACACCTTTCACGCAGCATACTGTCCGCGATCTTGAAGGCGTGATGGAATATGTTCGCGCCACGCGCGAACGCGGACATTCCCTGTTATGCAAACAGCTTCTCAATCATGAAGTTGTCATTGGCGCGCCCATCCTAGATTGGAAAGGCGCCCCTGTTGGCGCAATCCATGTGGCGGGTAGCCTGCAGGAATGGACAGCCGAAGGCTTCAGCGAAAGTTTTGGGCCGCTCATTCAGAATGCAGCCCAAACAATTTCAGAAAAATCCTCTCCTTTTGGCAACAGAAGAGCAGAAGAGGAATAAAAAATACCGGGCTAATAGCCCGGTATTCGTATCGATTAGTCTTCCTTGATCATGCTGTCTTTGCTGGTATCGCGCATTCTCAGATAGACGATCAGCGAAATACCGATCATAACGGTTACGTACCAATAGAAGCCACGCTCCCAGCCACCGTTCTTGAAGCTCAGCGCTACATATTCAGCTGTCCCGCCAAACAGGGTGTTTGCAAGGGCGTATGGCAACGCCACACCAAGGGCCCGGATATGAGCCGGGAAGAGTTCAGCCTTCACCACCGCGTTGATCGAGGTATACCCAGTTACAATGATCAGGGCCCCCATAACCAGCATTCCGGCAACCCATGGGTCACGCGTCTGCTCAAGTGTCGCAAAGATCGGATAGGTAAACAGTACACCCGCCGTACCGAAGGCAATCATCAGTGGCTTGCGGCCAATCTTGTCCGATAGAGCACCCGCAATAGGCTGCAGGCACATGAAGATGAACAGCGTAACCGCGTTGATCTGACTGGCCACTTCACGGCTGAAGCCAGATGTGTTGACCAGAAACTTCTGCATGTAAATCGAGTATGCGTAGAAGGCGAGCGTACCGCCAGCCGTCAGAAGCATGACCAGTGCGGTTTCCTTCGGATGATACTTGATCAGTGTCCAGAAGCCAGACTTCGGTGCGTCTTTGGTTTTCGCATTCTTGAAGCTCTCGGTTTCAGCAAGACCACGACGCAGCCAGAAGACAACAACGGCAAGCAATGCACCGATGAAGAACGGAATACGCCAGCCCCAAGATTCAAGGGCAGAAGTTTCCATTGTGCTCTGAAGCACGATCAGCAGCAGAATTGCCAGAAGCTGACCGGAGATCAGCGTCACATATTGGAAGGATGAGAAGAAGCCACGACGGCTCTTGCCAGCCATTTCAGAAAGATAGGTCGCGCTGGCACCATATTCACCACCAACTGACAAACCCTGCATCAGGCGTGCAAGAACCAGAAGCGCCGGGGCGACAAGGCCGATACTTTCATAACCAGGTGTAAGGGCAATAATAAGCGAGCCTGCGCACATTAGCGTCACGGACAGCGCCAGACCCGCCTTGCGGCCCTTGCGATCAGCATAGATGCCCATGATCCACGCACCGATCGGGCGCATGATGAAACCAACGGCAAAAACTGCAGCAGCGCTCAACAACTGCGCGGTCTGGCTCTCCGACGGAAAGAAATGCGGTGCGAAATAGAGCGTGAAAGCTGCGTACACATACCAGTCGAACCATTCGACCAGATTACCGGTCGATCCACCAATAATGGATTTCAGTCGGCTATTGGTGCTCGGCGCATCACTCCGTTCGGACGTTATTGAGACCATGCGGTCACTCCTTCAAATCTCACGATTCTTGAGGTTCACCCGGCATGAGCGCGCCATAAGCTGCGCATATTTCCGGGTGTTTTTGATTGCCTTCAGGATTGTCGCTACAGCGCCCCAAAAGGGCTTAAACACGCGAGAACCCGGGTTGGAAAATGGGTTTGAATGATCGGTTCTAGATCCGCACCCCTTGGTCAGGCTGGCCTTCAGTTTCCTGCGCCTGCATCGCGACACCCAGGTCACTTTCAAGAAATTGGGTGAGAACAAAGACAAATTCTTGTGGTTGCACGGATTAGCTCCTCCCTACGAAACTCCCATTTTCGAAGTTGCGCTAAAATGCGGGACTTAGCTGAAGACCGCCAGAGGAGCGGATTAAAAAGTTTAGTTTGTTGAATTAACTCGCAGAATCTAAATTTCGACACATTTGAAATATGAGTTTTGTGCAAAATTCTGCGTGACATTCTCCGAATAAATGCATAATCCTGCACAAATGGAAGGGTCTCAGAAACTCAGCAGAATCCTGATCATTGTAATTGTCTTTGTGATGACTGTCGGCCTCTGGACGGCTGCGCGGTCATGGACGGAGACAAACGCGCTTGATCGTTTGAGCGACGACGCGACACTTGTTGCGCGTCAGCAAACCCGTCTGATCGATAGCGAGCTTGCCAAGTTCCGTCTGCTTCCGGTTGTTCTAAAAGAGTATAGCGATCTTCACGACGTCCTCGCTGGTGAAACGCGAACAGCGACAGCGCGACTAAACGAGAAGCTGGAATTCCTCGCTTATGAAATAGGCTCGCCGATAATTTATGTCATCAAACGCGATGGCACCGTCATTGCTTCTTCCAATGCTAACACGCCCGAAAGTTTTGTTGGCCGCAATTACGACTATCGCCCCTATTTTCAAGGCGCAATGGCCGCAGGAGCTGCTGAATATTACGCGATAGGCGATCTCAGCGGGCGTTTCGGTCTATTCCTAGCAAGGCGCATTGGCGATGAAGCCAATCCCGTTGGTGTGGTGGTCGTCAAATTTGAATTTCACCGGCTTGTTCAAACGTGGTCGAACGATCCCGGCCAGACATTCGTCGTTGATCCCCGTGGTATCATATTGGCATCCACGGATAAGGCAGAAGACCTTCGCTCGTTTCAACCCATCGCCGAAGCAGAGCGCACCAAGATAAGCCAAAGCGGACAGTTCAGCGTCGCAGACTTACAACCAAGCCACTATGCTCTTGAGCCTGAAAACATGATGCGCGGACCTTCAGGTGCAAAATTTCTCACTGTGAGCGAACCAATTGCCGGAACAGAGTTGAGGCTTCTCCACGTTGAAGCCGTAGGCCCATCAATTCGAGCAGCAAATGATCTGGCGAGACTTATCACTGTGGCAGCGCTACTGATCCTCATGGCGATTGCCGGTGCGGTTTATTGGCGAGTGACGCGCGCGGCACGCCTGGCTGCAGACCGAGCGGCCCTTGAAACCGCAGTTGCAGAACGCACAGCCGAACTGAGTGCCGAAATGGCCAAGCGCGAGCGCGCCGATAAACGCTTTCGGGAAGCACGCGAGGAACTGGGACAAGCAAACAGGCTCGCCTCACTGGGGTCTATCACTGCGGGTCTCGTCCATGAGATCAACCAACCGGTCGCGACCATTCAAACACTTACAGAAAACGCACAGCACCATCTGGCGAAAGGTAAGCTGGACAAAGTCGCAGCCAATCTTTCCACATCCATTGAACTCACTTCCCGTATTGGTTCCATCACACAGGAAATGCGGCGCTTCGCAAGACGCGGGCACCGTGATTTGGCTCCGGTCCGTCTTGATGAGTTGATAGAAGGTACGCTTCTTCTGATGGGCGACCGCTTTCGCAATGCTGGCGTGACGCTTGAAATGCCCAATGGATCTAATTTTTGGGTTCTCGCAAATCGCGTGAGATTGGAACAAGTATTGGTCAATCTCCTGCAAAACGCGCTTGATGCCGTTGCCGGACAATCTGAACGGCGCGTCGCCTTGTTCATATCGGAAGAGGACCAATTGGTATCCCTGATCGTTGCCGATAATGGACCCGGCATTGATCCGGCATTGGGTGATGAAGTGTTTAGCCCCTTCGTAACGGGAAAGCCGGACGGCTTGGGCCTTGGGTTGGGTATTGCCCGCGACATCATGACAGAACTCGAAGGCACATTGCGTATCGTGTCTTCCCCATTGGGCGGCGCAGCCTTCTCTGCCACCGCAAAGCGAGTACAACAAACATGACAGGCACTGAACCACTCCGCATCATGTTGATCGACGATGACGCAGCCTTCCGCACAGCGCTAGCGGATTCTTTCGAAATCGCTGGACTGGATATAGAGACCTATGGTGATGGACAATCGGCACTAGCCAATCTGAGTGCCGACTTTCCCGGCATCGTCGTCACAGATATCCGGATGCCACGCATTGATGGTCATGCGGTGATGGAAGCGCTGCTAACACGCGACCCCGAGTTACCGGTCATTCTGATGACCGGACACGGCGACATCAGCGTGGCGGTGGCGGCACTCAAAAAAGGCGCGTTTGATTTCATCGCGAAACCCTTCGCTGCCGATCACATGATTTCGAGTGTTCGACGCGCATTGGAAATGCGCCGTCTGGTTTTGGAAAACCGCCGCCTTCGCAAGGCTGCTGCAGAAGCTGAGCAGGATTTCCCACTGTTGGGCGAAACGCCTGTCATGGTGCGATTACGCGAAACCATCCGCCAACTCGCAAGTGTCGACGTAGATGTACTGATAGAAGGCGAAACGGGCACCGGAAAAGAACTTGTTGCGCGACTGCTTCATCGTTGGAGCGCCCGCCATGCTCGCGGCTTTGTGGCAATCGACTGTGCGGCCCTACCTGACGCGATTGCCGATGAAGTGCTTTTCGGCAACAGGATTCAGCGTGGGCGTATAGCCGATGCTGACCGCGGCACCCTGTTCTTAGATGAAATCGACAGCATGTCAGCAAGCTTGCAGGGCAAGCTCTTGCGTGTCGTCGAAGAACGTGAATTGCCGTCCATGACGGGCGAACCTCGCGCCGTCAATCTGCGCATTATCGCTGCCGCCAAGGGCGATCTCGAAGGTGCCGTAAATGCCGGACGTTTCCGCTCAGATCTTTTCTACAGACTCGAAACCGTGCGGCTCCGCATCCCGCCTTTGCGTGAGCGCCGTAAAGATATTGGGCTATTATTCGCTTATTTTCTCGATGAGGCTGCAAACCAGTTTGGCCAACCGCGCCCGGATATTAATGCAACCATAGAGGCCCGGCTCAACGCCGATGAATGGTTGGGTAATGTGCGCGAGTTGCGAAATTTCGCCAAGCAAGTGGTACTGGGATTAAGTTACGACCCAGCAGTTAAACCCTGTTCTCTCCCGCTCACGGAACAGATAGATCAGTTTGAAGCCAAAGTCCTGCAAGACACGCTTGCACGCCTGAATGGTGATGTCGGGGACGCTGCCGAATTGTTGCAGCTACCGCGTCGCAGTCTCTATGCCCGACTACAACGTCTCGGCATCGATGCTTCTTCATTCCGGAAAAAAGAGACCACATAAACGTGCATTGAGGCCGAATGCTTTATGCACTCTCGCGCTTCACGACATCATACCCGATATCGACGATTACATCAGCCGTGCTTACGCCAGAGACACGATCAACAATCATTGCCATGCTCTTTACGCCCATTTCGTAGGCGTTCGGCTGGATCGTCGATAGACCCGGCGTTATTTCCGACGCGATTTCGTAGTCACCCCATCCTGTGACAGCAAGACGTTCCGGCACTTTCCATCCTAGGCGCGTGCATTCGAATATCACACCAGCCGCCACGATATCCGTAGGGCAAATCACACCATCGATATCAGGATCGATACGGCGCAGGGCTTCAAGCGCCTTAGGACCAGCGCCAAAACCATCTGCCTCATCCACAATGCAGACCCGGTGATGTTCCAGACCTGTTGCGGCCATAGTCTCCTCGAAAGCAGGCAGACGGTCGCTATATCGACGTGCGGATGCACCACCATATCCGACAAACCCGATACGACGGCAACCTCGTTCGACGAGAAGACACGCCATTGTCCGTGTTGCATCTGTCATGGAGTAACCTACCGCCATGTCGAGGACATTGTCAGTGACCCAGCCCTCTACGACTGGTGTCGCGGTCTTCCTGATCAGATCTATGGCTTCCTCTGAATGCTGGTTGCCGACCAGTGAAATGCCTGCGACACGCAGACCGATGAATGTCTGAATTGCAGCGGTTTCGTCCTGTCTGGTTTCCGCAAGTTTGAGTATCAACTCATAGCCGCTCTCGCTGGCGCGATCCTGCATCCCGCGCACATACTTATAGAAGCTCGAGTTCTTCATCGACGGAATGACTGCGCCAATAACCCGGCTCTGCCCGGAGGAAAGAATGCCTGCAGAATGGTTCGGAACATAACCAAGTTCCGCCGCGACCTGAAACACGCGCAAACGCGTTTCCTCTAGTACTCGCTCAGGATAACGGAACGCATTGGATACGGTCATAGGCGATACGCCAGCGGCCTGTGCGACCGACTGCATCGTTATGACATTTTTGCTGCGAACAAAGCTATTCATGGTCTAACGCACCAAATATTCTCATAAATGTTACTTCGCAAGGTTTTATATACTCTGAAACAAACGAAACGCAGAAAACCTATCCTTGACGAAATCGGTTTCAAGGTCGATTGTAGCGCTACAATATATTGTAATGCTGGAAATGCACATGATCTTTCTTACAGACATCAGGGCAAATCGCGAGATGCGCTCATGAGCTTGCATTCGCAAGACGGAGCAAGCGCCCTCATGCTGAAAGCCGTCACGAAGCGTTTCGGCGCCAATATTGCTGTCGACAGTCTTGATCTAACCATCGATGCAGGAAAACTCGTTTCACTGCTCGGTCCATCTGGATGCGGCAAGACAACGACCTTGCGTATGGTTGCGGGATTTGAGGGTGCAGATTCAGGCACAATCCACATCGGCGGAACCAATGTGACCAATCTTCCGCCTCATCGCCGCCGTCTCGGCATGGTTTTCCAGAACTACAGCCTGTTTCCACATAGAACGGTCGCGGAAAATATTGGCTTCGGTTTAAAGATGCAGGGCGCGGCAAGAGCAGAACGCTATGAACGCATCAGGTCGATGCTCGATCTCATCCAGTTGTCTGGCCGTGGCGATGCTTTTCCCTCCCAACTTTCGGGCGGTCAGCAGCAGCGCGTGGCTCTTGCGCGTTCGTTGGTGGTGAATCCCAAAGTTTTGCTGCTTGATGAGCCCTTAAGTGCACTCGATAAATCCTTGCGCGAAAGCATGCAGTTTGAAATCCGCGCCATGCAGGCTCGCCTTGGCATTACCACTCTTCTTGTGACGCACGATCAGGAAGAAGCGCTTTCCATGGCCGACGAAGTCGCTGTCATGAACAAGGGGCGTATTCTCCAACTTGGAACACCGGGCGAGATTTACGACAAACCGCAGAGCCGTTTTGTTGCCGAGTTTCTTGGGGCCTCGAACATTTTCGAGGGCCAAGCATCACCAGACGGTGCATCCCTCTTGGTCGGTGGAAAGCAGGGAAGCGTGGCTCTTCCCCTAGCCACTCGGCAACCCTCATCACAGCCCCTTACGCTTTCGGTGCGGCCAGAGCGCATCGCGCCGGTCGCAGATGGCAATGGCCTATTGAATGGCCGGGTCGTCGGCGCAGTGTTCCGTGGAAACTACGCGGCTTATCAAGTCGATGTTCCGGCGCTTGGCCGGGAAATATTCATCTACCGGCAAGCGGAAAGCCGCCTTGGCGAACTCGCCTATCATCTCAATCAGGAAATCACGCTCGGCTGGAACCCACAGGATGCGGTCGTCGTAACATCAGAATGAACTGAAAGCTCAGATTATGCAGAAGAATGGCGCACGTATCGGCATCGACGTGGGCGGAACATTTACCGACTTTGTTCTGTTCGATCCCGACCGCAAAAGCCTGATCCATTACAAGGAACCATCGACGCCGGAAGATCCGTCTCAGGCGCTGATCGTGGGCTTGCAGTCGCTGCTCAGGAAAGCTGATCTTGGCGCAGACCAGATCGACACGCTTATGCATGGCACAACAATCGGTCTCAATGCCGTTATCCAGAGGCGCGGTGCAAAGATCGCACTCATCGTCAGCGAAGGTTATCGCGATATTCTGGAAATCGCACGCAGCCGCATGCCCTCTTCCTTTGATTTTCATGCAAGCAAGGAAGAACCCCTGGTGCCGCGCCATCGCATCATCGAAATAGGTGCGAGACTTGCGGCAAACGGCACAACAACCCAACTTCCCAACGATGCGGCTCTTGAAGAAATTGCGGCACAACTCAACGCGCTCGACGTCGATGCGGCAGCACTTGTATTGATCAATGGCTATACCGACCCTTCGGTTGAAAAAGAGCTGGCGCAGAAAATATCCGAAAAGACGAATGGGCTTTCCATTACATCTGCCGCAGCAATCTGGCCGGAAATCCGCGAATATGAACGCACGCTGATCGCCTGTCTGAATGCCTATATCCAGCCATTGATGCAGCGCTATTTTGAAGGGCTGAAAACCGGCCTTGCTCGCGATGGAGTTCATGCTCCAATCCTCGTCACAGCCTCCAATGGCGGTTCCCTGAGCATCGGCTCAGCACAGGAGCGTCCGGTCGAAACCATCCTCTCCGGACCAGCCTCCGGTGTCATGGCGGCCGCGCGGTTGGCTGCAACATCAGGCGTGCGCGCAATCATCACATTTGATATGGGTGGCACGTCGTCAGACATCGCCGTCGCACAAGATGGTTCTGCTGCGCTCGCCACCAAAACCGATATTGGCGGCTTGCCTCTAGTTTTGCCGGTTGTGGATGTCTCAGCCATCGGTGCAGGTGGCGGCTCTATCGTATGGGTTGATGATCATGGCGTGCTAAAAGTCGGCCCTCGCAGTGCTGGCGCAATGCCCGGCCCCATCTCTTACGGTCGCGGCGGCACAGAGCCAACCGTCACCGATTGTTATCTGACGCTTGGCTATATCGATCCGGCCGGTTTCCTTGGTGGACGTATGCAGCTTGAGAGCGAGCCTGCAGCTGCAGTTCTTGCCCAGATAGGCAATCGGATCGGATATCACGGTGAGAATGCTGCTGCAGAAGCAGCCCAGGGGGCGCTTGCAGTCACCACGGCTGGCATGGCGACAGAACTCTATAAAACGCTCGCAGCTCGAGGCCTTGATCCGGCAGCCTTTGCGCTTGTTCCATTTGGCGGCGCAGGCCCAACACACGCCAACCTTCTCGCCGAAGAAGTGGGCATTGCCCGCATCGTCGTCCCTCCAGCAGCAGGAACATTTTGTGCGCTGGGTGCCGCAGCAGCAGACTTACGGCGCGATTTCGTTCGCAGTCTGCGCAAAGAGCTTGATGAAGCGACCGCCGCGACCCTTGCCGAAACATTCGAAACCCTTGCCACCGAAGGAAATGACTGGCTGGATCAAGAAGGCGAACAAAGTATCGGACGCCTTTTCGAAAAGGCTGCCGACATGCGTTATGTCGGTCAGGCTTATGAATTGCGGGTGGCATTGAACGATGTCGACACAGACGTTGATGCCATTTCCGAGGCTTTTCACCGCGAACATGAGCGCATCTATGGTTTTCGCGACAGCACAGCGGAAGTTGAACTGGGGACGGCTCGTCTCGCCGTCATCGGTGTCACGCCAGACCTCGCCGCGCAAGAATTTCCGACAGGGGCCGGCAAACCGGAGATCAAAGGCAACCGCCGCCTGTTCCACAAAGGTGCATGGCTTGATGCAGATATTTACGACCGCCTCAGTTTCCGGGCAAATGATCAGGTCTGTGGTCCTGCAATTATCGAGCAGGATGATACCACCACTATTCTGCTACCGGGCTGGATAGCCAACTGCGACAAAGCAGGAAATCTGCATCTTGAAAGGCTGGCACAATGAAACTCAACCCAGTCACGCTTGCCATTCTCGGCAACAAGCTTGCAGCTATCAGCGAAGAAATGTGCCTGACGCTGCAGCGCACGGGCCGCACGCTTTATGTCAAAGAAACTGCTGATTTTGCCTGTGCGCTTGCCGGACTGGACGGACGCTTTTTCGCCTATCCGCGTTCTATTGGTGTTTCAGGATTTGTAGGCCTTGAATGCGGGCCAACGATTGAAGCAGTGGGGCCGCTCGAACCCGGCGACGTCATCCTAACCAACGATCCCTATCGTTCAGAAGGTCTCGCCACACATCTGCCCGACCTTCATATGATCGAGCCCTATTTCCATGAGGGTCGCGTAGTTGCTTATGGCTGGTGTTTCGTACACTGCTCGGATGTCGGCGGACGTGTACCATCCAGCATCTCCCCAATGAATACCGAAATCTTTCAGGAAGGTTTGCGTATTCCGCCAGTCAAACTGATGAAGCGCGGAGAAATGTCTCCTGAAGTACGCCTGTTTCTGGAAGCAAACAGCCGTACACCTGAAGCCAATATGGGCGATATTCGCGCCATGCTGGCAGCTCTTGCTGCCGGTCGTCGTCGCTTCGAACAGGCGGTTGCCCAGCACGGAGCAGATGAGGTTTCGGCAGCAAGCACTGATCTTGTTTCATATGCAGCCGAAAAGGCGCGATCCGTTCTGCGAAAGGTTCCCGCTGGCTCCTATACGTTTTCGGATTATCTTGATGATGATGCAGCTGGTAACTTGCCAGTTCGCATTGCGCTGACGGTGACATTCGAAGACGGAGAAGTGCATCTGGATTTCACCGGAACTGATCCGCAAGTGGCCACCGCCATGAACATTCCTTCGCGCGGACGGCCCCATGCATGGCTGACACTGCGGGTACTCGCATTGGTCAACACGCTCGATCCAACAGTACCCTTAAATGTTGGCCTTCTCGATACGGTTCGTATAACCGCACCTGAGGGAAGTCTGGTCAATCCGCAGGAACCTGCCGCAACAGGTGTCCGTCATGCCGCCGCCATTCGTGTCAATGATGTTTTGAATGGCGCCTTCGGAAAGGCATTGCCTGATGTCATGCCTGCTGCATCATCTGGCACAGTTATTCCCGTCGTAATGGCGGAACCAGATGGCAAGGGCGGACGGCGCGTACAGGTCATCGAACCGATGATCGGCGGCACAGGTGCACGTTTAGGTCGCGATGGCGTAGACGGTCGTGATAGCGGCATCTCAAATCTCGCCAACAATCCGGTCGAAACGGTCGAAGCCGAGCTTGGCGTCGAAATCCTGCATTACCGCCTGCGCCCCGATTCCGGTGGTCCCGGACAATGGCGCGGTGGGTGCGGGATGGAACTGACATTTCGTGCATTAACCGATGACACCAACGTACTCGGACGCGGTATGGAGCGCCTGCTCTTCCGTCCATGGGGTGCCTATGGTGGCTATGCGGGTTTGCCCGGCGCGTTGATAGTCAATCGCGGACGCCCTGATGAACGCAAGCTTGGCAAAATCGACGTGCTCAACGTCAGTGCAGGCGATACGGTGACTTTTCTGACCCCCGGGGCAGGTGGTTGGGGAAACCCACTTAAACGAGATCCTGACGCGGTGCTACTCGACGTTCTGGATGGCTTCGTTACACCCGACGCCGCTTATGCCGATTATGGCGTGGGAATACATGATGGCATGATCAATAAAGACGCCACCGCCGCCCGTCGCCTAACGCTGTCAGAAAGCAAGGCCGCTGATGGATTTGGTCCCGAGCGAAAGCACTGGGACGAAGTGTTTGAACCGGCTTTGATGGACAGCCTGAACCGTGCACTTGTGCAGCTTCCCGGATCGGTACGGCAGCGCCAGCGCAAAGCTGTACTCGACACCGTTTTGCCTACACTTCCCGAAGGCTTTCCAAGAACGAGGGCCGAAGCCGAGAACGCACATACAGCGAGTATAGCATTCCGGACAGCTGTCGAAAAACTCGTCGCAATTTCCAATTCCGAAAACGCCTGATTGTTCCAGATACGGAGTATCGCAATGACACTAATTACCAGACGAAATCTCCTCGGCTCGGGCGCGATGCTTGGTCTTGGTCTTACAGTAGGCGGGTTCTCACGCATCGCCAATGCGCAGGCCGCAAAAGAAATCACCGTGACAGCCTTTGGTGGCATATGGGAAGAAGCGGTTCGCAAATGCTTTGTTGCACCATTTGAAGCTAAGACCAGTGCAAAGGCTAATGTTTCGCTCGGCGGCCCGCCTCAGTGGTTGGCGCAGGTTGAAGCATCTCCAGCCAAGCCGCCAGTCGATGTGCTCATTATGACGCCAGACCTTGCTTTGACCGCAGCCAGATCAGGTCTGGTTGACGACTTTACAGTCGAAAAGCTGCCGAACCTCGCAAAAATCCCGCAGCAACTGACGGATTCAGTTGAAGGCAAAGGTACGCTGTTCGACTATGGTGTAGCTGGCATAACCTACAATAAAGACAGGGTAAAAATCCCTCCAAAGTCTTTTGCCGAATTTGTCGACAGAGTTGCCGCTGGTGAGTTCGTAGCCTCGATCCCGTCCATCAGTTACGCCGTCACACCGATCATGCTGATCTGGGCCATGGCCAAGGCATTTGGCGGCGGCGCCGACAACGTCGATCCGTTCTTCAAGGCAGTTGAGCGGATGAAGGATAATCTCATCTATTGGGCCGGACCGAATGATTTTTTCAATCATCTTTCTTCTGGCGAAGCCGATATCGGCATTTATTTCGATGGTCGCACTTGGAACCATTATGATGCCGGCGCAACCTGGATCGACTTCATCAACCCGGAAGAAGGCGGTTCACTCAACGGTTTGGCAGTCCAGAAGGCAAAAAATGCCAATCCGCTCGCTTGGGACTATATCAACGAAGTGCTCGACGCAGCCAACCAGACACAATTTGCCGACATTATGAACTACGGCGTCACCAACGTTGATGTTGTTTACAGCGAAAAGCTAAAGCCACGCATCACGCCGTGGCAGAAAACGGCCTTCCCTCCATATGAGCAAATTGCTCAAGTCCGAAATGAATGGGTGGATCGCTGGAACCGGGAAATCGGTCAGTAAGGTCGCGGAGCATAACGATGAGCCAGTCAGAAACATCAAACGCTAATGCAAGAACAGGGCTGGCTTTACCGGGCTGGCTGCTCATCTTGCCTGCTCTGGCGTTCCTTCTGGCTTTTTTCGTCCTGCCTCTTTTTGACAATAGCATGCGCAGCTTTGTCGACACCGAAGGCGGTTTGACTTTCGCACGCTACGTCACGCTGCTCACCGATCCCTTCTATCTGCGTGTCATCGGTGAGACGATTTTACTTTCGGGTGGTGTGACGCTGATTTGCGTCATCATCGGATATCCAGTCGCCTATTTTCTGGTGCGCAAAGCAGGCCGCTGGGCTGGCTTGATCGTCTTTTTGCTTATCGCCCCACTTTTGACGTCAATCATCATGCGGACCTTCGGCTGGCAAGTTCTTTTTGCGCGCCGCGGCCTGATCAACAATCTGCTTGTCGATCAACTCGGGATCATTGCAACGCCATTGCGCTTCACAAACTCGCCGGAAATCACCATCGCCGCTCTCGTGCATGTGCTCGTACCCTTCATGGTTTTGTCGATCAGCACAGTTCTGCAAGGCATTGATCGCCGTCTGGAGGAGTCCGCCAAAATTCTCGGAGCCGGTCGTTTTCGCACCTTCTGGGAGGTGACTTTCCCGCTCTCAATCGACGGCATCGGAACCGGAGCAATTTTGGTGTTCATGATTGCCAATGGAAGCTTCGTTACCCTAGTTATGCTGGGTGGTGGCCTTCAGACCTTGCCATTGCTCATCTACCAACAATTCAACACTACACGCGATTTTGGCATGGCGAGTACAATGAGTTCGATCCTTCTGGTGATCGCAATTGCCTGTCTCTTCCTGCAATTGCGTCTCGTGCGCCGTCGGGGAGTTTAATCGATGAAACTCTTTGGAAAAGACTGGGCAGACATTGCATTGACCATGTTCGTCGTGGTGTTCTTCATTTTTATGCTGGCTCCCATTCTAGTTGTTGTACTCGTGTCCTTCACGTCTGCGGGCTATGTGGCCTTTCCCATCCCCGGCTGGTCGCTCAAATGGTTTGCGAATATTTTCGCTTATCAACCATTTGTGGATGCGCTCATCGTCAGCTTTAAGATCGGGATCGGCGCCACCATTCTCTCCTGTCTGATCGGCATCCCCGCCTGCCTCTATCTGGCGCGTTCACGCACAGGCTGGGCAAGCGCTGTTATGGCGTTTCTACTGTCACCGTTGTCGATGCCCATGATTGTGATTGGTTTCGCGTCGCTGTTCTTCATGAGCAGGCTTGGACTGGGAATTTCATTCAGCGCTCTGTTGATCACCCATACCATCGTCTGTCTTCCCTATGTTGTTCGCACAGTTGCAGGCGTTTATGGCAGCATGCCAAAAAGCTATGAAGAAGCCGCAGCCATTCTGGGAGCTAATCCCCTGCAAGTTTTCTGGCATGTCACATTACCCCTCATCCGCCCCGGCATCATGGCGGGATCGCTATTCTCCTTTCTCACCTCATTCGACAATTTGCCGGTGAGTTATTTCTTTGCAAGCGCAAGTACGAACACCTTGCCGGTCGTAATGCTAAGCTATCTCGAACACCAGTTCGACCCAACAATCGCCGCTCTCAGCACGTTGCAGCTTCTTATGGCAGTTGCGACGCTCATCATTGTCGACCGCATATATGGCATCAGAAAAATGACAGTGGCCGCATGACATTTCACTTACCCATCGACCATGTCGTTGTTCTAACAAACGATCTCGATAGTACGGGCACTGCATTTGAAAATGTCGGATTCCATGTCACACCAATCGCAAAACACAGCGCCGCAATGGGCACTGCCAATCGATGTGTCATGCTCAATGACACCTATATCGAGATCCTTGCAATCATTGAGAAAACAGAAGCCAATGCTAAATGGCGCAAGCTTCTCGAAAATGGATCTGGATTGCGCGGGATTGCGCTGCGCAGCAAAGATGTCGAAGCCGATGCAAGAGCCTATAATGATAAGAACATCGAGACTGAAGCGGTAAGGCACTTTTCACGACAAATCGAAGCTGGCGAGTTACGGTTTTCGATAAGCCGTTTCAAAGATTGCGTTACTCCAGCCTATCAATGTTTGCTCTGTCAGCACCACACACCTGAACTTCTCTGGACATCTGACTTAATAGAACACCCCAACGGCGCGCGGCGTCTGATATCTATTGCCACACCGAACGCCTCGGAACTTGAAGTGCTATCCAGCAACTGCGTTGCGGACATAACGATATCGATTGGAAGGGATCGTCTGACGATCAGCGGAAACAGTGAAGCTATTTTCGATTTGCGCGAAAGTTGCGGATTGGAAATTACGATGGTTCGCACATGAAATCCTGGCCATCGAATAAGCCTTCGTCCCTGTGGATGTCGCTTTCGCGCGAGAGGTTTGAAGGCGAAGTTCTCAAAGGTGTAGCGCAGACCGAAATTGCAATCATCGGCGGTGGCATTGCCGGTCTTGCTACGGCTATTGAGCTTGCGAGGCGTGGGCTCAAAGTCACTGTGCTTGAAGCAGCCAAGGTGGGCTATGGAGCTTCCGGCCGTGCCAATGGGCAAGTCATCTCTGCGTTGACACGTCATGGTCCAGTGGCTTTGCGGAACATTTGGCCGGGAGACCATGCTGAACGTTTCATCGAGCTTGTAAGGGGCGCTGCCGATAAACTTTATGCGTTAGCCGACCGTTACCAGATTGACTGCGATTTAAACCGCTCTGGCTGGCTGCAACCAGCGCATAGCGCAGGTCGTTTCAAGCGCGTTTCTGCTCTCGCCGCACAATGGGCGGAAGTTGGCGCGCCAACTGCCGTCATTTCTTCGAGCGAAATGGCCCTTCGTTTAGGCACAAATGCTTATCATGGTGGATGGGAGCATAGCGGCGGTGGCCACATAAATCCTTATGCTTTCACGGTGGGTCTTGCACGCGGAGCAGTGTCAGAAGGTGTTGTAATCTTCGAACAAAGTCCTGCGCTCAATCTCACGCGAACGCCAACAGGCTGGCGGATCAAAACTCCCGACGGTGAACTTCACGCGGAAAAAGTCGTGCTTGCTACCGCAGCCCACACCGGCAATCTTTGGCCTGAACTTCGACGCTCAATTGTGCCGGTGACATCCTATCAAGCGGCAACCGAGCCGCTGGGTGATATGGCGCATACAATTCTACCCGGCAATGAAGCATCGTCAGACACCCGATTTGACCTTCGTTATTTTCGCAAGGATCGCGAGGGACGGCTCGTTTCTGGCGGTGCACTCGCCGTTCAGGCAGGTGCGGCATATCGTTTGCCTGCAATGGTGGAGGGTCGGTTGCGCGAGCTCTTCCCTGATCTGCCGCGCGGCACAATAAACACTTTCTGGGGCGGGCGCATCGCCATGACAGTTGATCGGTTACCGCATCTGCATAAACGCGACGACGGTCTTTACAGCTGGATTGGCTGTAATGGGCGCGGTCTCGCCCTTTCATGCGCTATGGCGGATGTTGTTGCCGATGCAGTCTGTGGTGCAACCGACGAACAACTCGCATTGCGTCCAACCCCTGTGCCACAGATCGCATTTCACCCGATTGTTAGCCGAACGGCGCGCTTCATCCTGCCCTATATGCGGTGGCAAGATGGCCGCGAACTCTGACCATAGTTCCAAGGAAACTCCGTGCCTCGCGCCGCTGTTAATCAACTCTTTCACGAAGCCAACGCAGACAACGTACAAGATATCATAAACATTATCGACGACCGTACCCGCAATATACTTGACCGGAACGCCATCAAAGTCTGGTACATCAACTGTCTCAATTACGACATCATCCCTGTCATTAATACATAAGACGGCTGTTTTATCTGGATCAAAAGGGGGGATTCTCGCCATTAAGGCCTGCCCCTATGAGGTGACCCGTTTTGAATATTAGTGCATGCCGGGTCGACTTGCCACTGCTGGTGTTGACGTTGGCCCATTTTGTGGAGGCCAGACGGCTGCTTCGGGTGCCGGCGGTTTGTAGCCCAGTGATGAATGGGGCCGCACGGTGTTGTAATGTTGTCTCCAGCTTTCGATGATTATCTTCGCCTCCTTGAGTGTGTAGAAGATTTCGCCGTTGAGCAGTTCGTCACGGAGTTTCGAGTTAAAGCTTTCGTAATAGCCGTTTCCCCACGGACTACCCGGCATGATGTAGGCGGTTTTGGCACCGACTGTTGCGATCCACTCCCGGAGTGCTTTGGCGATGAATTCCGGGCCGTTGTCAGAACGAATATGGATGGGGATGCCGCGCAGGATGAAGAGATCGGAAAGCACGTCGATAACATCGACTGCCTTCAGCTTTCTCTCGACCCTGATGGCGATGCATTCCCGCGTGAACTCATCGATCACGTTGAGCATGCGGATTTTCCTGCCATTGTGCGTCCGCTCCTCTACGAAGTCGTAGGACCAGACATGATTTGGGTACTCCGGTCGAAGCCGAATACACGAGCTGTCGTTCAGCCACAAACGGCTGCGTTTCGGTTGCTTGTTCGGCACTTTTAGCCCCTCCCGCCGCCAGATACGCTCAACCCGTTTGACGTTCACGATCCAGCCACCCTGGTGCAGCATCGCGGTGATGCGGCGATAGCCATAGCGGCAATACTGGAGAGCGAGCGCTGTGATGTCGGCAGTCAAAGCCGCTTCGTCATCCAGGATCTTGGCGATCTTGTGCTGTGTGGAACGATGCTGACCGAGAACACGACATGCCCGTCTCTCGGACACCTTCAGTTCGTCGATGAACCGACAACGGCGCTCGACGTGACTATTCAGGCGCAGATACTCATCTCATGAAAAAGCTTCGCGATGAGACCGGAACGGTAATCCTGCTCATCACGCACGACATGGGCGTCGTCGCCGATATGGCCGACCGCGTGGCTGTGATGTATGCAGGTCGCGTCATTGAGCAGGCACAGGTCGATGCAATCTTCTCTGGCCAAGAGCATCCTTATACAAAGCTGTTGCTCTCAACCATTCCACGTCTGGAAGGCGAACCTAAAACCTATCGACCAACCATCGAAGGCATTGTGCCTGACATTGGCTCATCGCCTGATGGTTGCCGCTTCGCGCCCCGCTGCCCAATCTCGGAAGATCAATGCAGGGCGCATGCACCGCCGCTTTCAGCGCGCATCGATGTTGGTGCTGCGGCTTGCTGGCGTTCGCAACAAGTGGGATCACTGGTATGAGCAACATGCTGCTTTCCGTTAAAAATTTTAAAGTTCATTATCCCATTCGTGGCGGTCTTCTGGGCCAAGCTGTCAAGTTTGTAAAAGCGGTTGATGGCGTCGATCTTGAGATTGGCTATGGGGAAAGTGTGGCACTGGTCGGTAAACCCGGCTGTGGTAAATCCACGCTCGGCACGGCAATCCTCGGGATGACCAGAGCGACATCCGGCAATATCAGCTTCGACGGCAAGCTAGTCAAGCATGGTCTGTCTGAAACAATACGCGGACTTTCACGTGATATTCAGATCGTGTTTCAAGATCCTGTCTCGGCGCTCAATCCGAAACTGACGATCGAAGAAAGCATCGTTGAGCCGCTGGCTATCCACAATATCGGCACAGCGTCCGAACGACGTGCGCGCGTGGTAGAACTGCTCAAGCTTGTAGGCCTGCATGCAGAACATGCAGTGAGAAGGCCCAGTGCGTTTTCAGGTGGGCAGAGACAGCGCATCGTGATCGCTAGAGTGCTGGCACTCAATCCCAAGCTCATGATTTTGGATGAACCAGTTTCAGCGCTCGATGTTTCGATCCGCTCGCAAATACTCAACCTGCTGCTCGATCTTCAACGACATTTCGGCCTGTCCTATCTGTTCATCAGCCACTATCTCTCGGTCGTCCGGCATTTCGCGGATCGTGTAGCGGTCATGTATCTTGGACGGATCGTCGAAACAGGCAAAACCTCCGAAGTCTTCAACCGGCCAGAACACCCTTATACGGAGGCTTTGATATCGGCCATTCCACTGCCTGATCCTGTGGCCCAGCGGCAACGTAAACGCATCGTTTTACGTGGCGACCTGCCAAGCCCTGCCAATCCACCAAAGGGCTGTGGCTTTTCCACACGATGCCCTATTGCCGTTGCTGAATGCCATCAAATCCCGCCAGTCCTCGTTGAACGAAGCGCAACACGTCGGCTAGCTTGCTATGTTCGTGCAGCATAAAACATGCCGCCTGCCAAGGCGGTGCAAAACTCTTGCGGTGCATATAAGAACCCTTGTAATTTAAACATGAGTACAATAGTAAACTTTTAGCAACGCAGAGCTGCGAAAGTTATATATCATGTACTGGTTCAATGTTTCTCTGACGGCTTTTGCAGCCTGCATTGTCGGGTTCGCGGGTCTAACATTCATGCTTTCGCGCTTGGGTCAAAGCATATGATATATGCATGGCTATTCGTTAGTCTGTATAACTTTTCATTTGATAAAATCAACGCTAACAACACATTTAATCGGAGTGCGTGGAATCACGTTTCAACAGACCAGATTGCTCAAAGGGTTCGAAATTGAATAGACCGACTATCATCAGCTTATCATCAATACCCTCGCGCTTTCATCTGATACAGCCGACCCTAAAGTCTCTTTTATCTCAGAACTTAAAAGCCCACGAAATTAGGCTTTATATACCGGAGACATACCGCCGCTTTCCCGATTGGGATGGAACGTTGCCGGTTGTGCCGAAGGGTGTAACCATCTGCCGTTGTGATCAGGATTATGGCCCTGCGACGAAAGTCCTTCCAGCAGCCAGGGATCTCAAGGGACAGGATATCGACATTCTATTCTGCGACGACGATAAGATTTACGATCGCGGCTGGCATGCGCGCTTTAAAAGCGAAACGGCCCAAAAACCGAATACTTGTATTATTGAAGTGGGCGAAACATTTCCGGACATATCCGATGATTGCCGCCCATCAGACAGGCTTCCGCGCAGCCATTGGAAACACAAAGACTCTATATATAGAGTGAAACGGATACTCTGCCTTTTCACAATTAAACCCAACCTAGCCACTCCGGGGTATGTCGATCAGATTTCCGGCTTTGCCGGCGTGCTTGTTCGCCCCGAATGGTTTGACGAGCTTTTTTACGATATTCCAGATGTCATGTGGACAGTCGACGACCCGTGGATTTCCGGGCATTTGGAACGTGTGGGCATTCCAATCTGGAATACCGGAAAACGACGCCACCTTCGTGAAGGCAAAGGAAGCAGAGTAGATGCGCTTCTTAATCTGGTTCAGGAAGGGCACAACCGTATTGAGGCTGATCTGCTTGTCATCGATTACTTCCGTGAGAAATATGGCATCTGGCAGAAGGGCGGCGAGATTGATCGCGAGACAAATCTGCGTACTACATCCATGTTTGAGATGTTGAGACGCAGAGAGCTTGAACTTGCACAATCCGATAAGGCCGACTGACTGGCGTATCATCAAGCGACGATTTCAATTTGGTTGTATGTAATTCATCGACTCCCCGATGGCTCGACATTGGCGAGAGTCTCGATTAAGACTTTTGACACCAAGGGGAGTCCCGCAAGGGGCTGAGATACGGCTGGCAAGCGTAGCGCCGTGACCCTTCGAACCTGATCCGGATCATGCCGGCGAAGGGATGGGAAAGTTTAAGCCAGCCTTTTGCCGGTCTCACTGCGAGGCCGTATAATGCCAAATTCACACGGTCTCGCTGCCAGCAAAAAGGTAGCTTTATGACCAAGCATTTCTCACAAATATTAAAGCAAGAAAGCGAACCATTGTGGACGCAGGCGGTTGAGCATTCTTTCGTCAAAGAGCTCTGCGCGGGCACGCTTTCGGATGCATCTATGGCATCCTATCTGGTTCAGGACCACCGTTTTCTAGACAGCTTCCTCACTTTGCTGGGCGCAGCAATGGCCACAGCCGACACGTTTGAGGCGCGGCTGCGCTTTGGACGTTTCGCCGGCATGGTCTCAGGAGAAGAAAACACCTATTTTCTTCGCGCTTTCACAGCACTCAATGTAAGCGAAGAACAACGCGCAAATATCCCCGATACCGAACCGACCATCGGGTTCAAAGCAATCATGCGTGAAGCCGCTGACACGCGCTCCTATGGTGCAATACTCTCGGTTCTCAACGTTGCTGAAGGTCTTTATCTCGATTGGGCATCCCGCGCGCAATCGCCACGTCCTGAAAATTTCGTTCATGCAGAATGGATCACACTACATGACAATCCTTCTTTCCGAGAGTTTGTAAGCTTTCTCCAAGCCGAACTGGATCGGATTGGCCCGGCGCAATCTGAGATATGTCACGACTTCTTCCAGCGTGCTGTCCGTCTCGAATTTGAATTTTTCGAGGTCAATTATCACTTGCGCAAGTGATGACAATAATGCGGCGGGCAAAGCCCGCCGCTACATTTTCGCCTTAGCCTGACAAATTTAGTTCTTCACAGTATCTTCGAGAAAGAAGCGTCCGAGCGGGTTCTGGTAGAAATTCTCAATGTTCTTGCCCGTGACATTGATATAAGGGCTGTAATAGAGGTCGATCCAGTTGACGTCGTCCTTCGCCATTTTCTGGAGATCGATATACATCGCTTCACGCTTCTTCGGATCAAGCTCCAGACGCGCCGCTGCGACAAGGTCTTTTACCTTCTCATTATTGTATCGGGTCATGTAATTCATATTGGTATCGTGACCCAAAACGAATGTGGTCTTCTGGTCCGGATCAAGAACATCATTGGTCCAGTACATGACAGAGATATCGTAATCACCCGCAATCAACATATCCCAGCTCTGGCTGGGGTCGACTTTCTGGAGATTAACGGTGACGCCTGCCTTCTGAAGCTGTTGTTGTAGAAGTACTGCGATCTGTTCGTCCGTTTCGTTGCCAGCATTGACGATATAGTTTAGCGACAAGTCCGAAGCGCCAGCATCGGCCAGCATCTGTTTGGCCTTTTCCGGATCATACGGACGCTTGAGATTATCCGCGTAATGATAAAGAGCACCCTTCGGTATGTAGGAATTCGCAACCTGACCAATACCGAATGTCACGGTATCGACAATCGACTGCTTGTCGATAGCCATGTCCAGCGCCTGACGGACTTCCTTCTTCGCAAGTGCACCGTGCTCATGATTGATCAACAGATGATCTTCGCGTGTGGACGTATCTTCATGGACCTTCAAATTTGGGTCTTTTTTCAGCTCGGCCACGCGCGAGAACGGTACGAAAATCGCAGCATCCAGCTGACCGGCCTGCACGTTGAGCATCCGCGTATTATCGTCGGGGACCGAAATCCACTCGACGCCATCAAGCTTGACGCGATCGGCCTCCCAGAAATTCGGATTCTTTTTCAGAACGACACGATCACCACGACGCCATTCATCCACCACAAACGCACCAGATGCCACTGGCTTTTCAGCGTAACCATCCTCTCCCAGCTCTTCCAGTCCCTTCTTAGAAAGAACCGAGACATTGGGGAGCGCTAGCGTGGACAGGAATGGTGCGGACGGCGTTTTCAGTTTAACGACCAGCGTATGTGGATCAGCAGCTTCGGCAGTGTCCACGACTTTATAAGAGTCACTCCACAGAGAAGCTGGATTGTCACGAATACGCAGAAGTGAGAAAGCAGCGTCTTCGGC
Organism: Brucella sp. HL-2; assembly: GCF_025846885.2. Classification (NCBI taxonomy): domain Bacteria; kingdom Pseudomonadati; phylum Pseudomonadota; class Alphaproteobacteria; order Hyphomicrobiales; family Brucellaceae; genus Brucella; species Brucella sp. HL-2. The sequence continues at coordinate 200,484 of NZ_JAOYTK010000005.1, forward strand.
AGTAATCGGCGATCCGTCCGAGAATTTCGCATCGCGTAGTTTGAACGTATAAGTGAGACCGTCATCCGAAATCGTCCAACTTTCAGCAAGACCGGGCTCAAGTTTCGTGCCTGTCTTGTCGACTCGCACCAACACGTCATAGACGTTTGAGAACACCCAGTTGTCGATGTTCTGGGCGGTTTTGATTGGATCGAAAGTGGAGGAGTCCTCGCGTCGTCCGATCGTCAAAACACCTGCCGCTTCGGCAAGTGCCGCACCAAATGTCATGCTCGTCATGACGGTGACGAAACCGATCTTCATCCATTTTTTAAGCATGTATATTTCCCCTTATATTTTTTGGTTAGTCGCACATCGTTTTCGATGCTTGTTCAGGATGCTTCAGCAAGAATTCTTTCTTCAAACAGCGATTTCGTGGGATCAATATCGGGTATCGCGCTGATGAGTGCCGCCGTATAAGCCTCTTTCGGATGCGCAAAAACCTCGGCTCTTAACCCCTCTTCAACGATCTCGCCATGATACATAACAACCACGCGCTCACAGAGATTACGCACCACAGCAAGATCATGGGCGATGAAAAGCAAGGTCAGCTGCATCTTACTTTTGAGCTCGCGAAACAAATCAACGATCTGTGCCTGAATGGTGACGTCGAGTGCTGCGATACACTCGTCGGCGATGATCATTTTTGGCTCCACTGCCAAAGCGCGCGCTATACCAGCGCGCTGGCATTGTCCGCCGCTCAGGCTGCGTGGCTTGCGCGCGGCAAAGCTTTGATCTAGCCCAACGAGATCCAGCAGCTCGGCAATGCGCTGAGGTATATTCTTGGCGTCGACCTTGCCTTGTACCCGCAGCACTTCGGCCAAGGTTTCACCAACCGTCATGCGAGGATTGAGCGAATTGAACGGGTCCTGAAATACCATGGCCGCATCACGACGCAGCGCCGCTAGAGCTTCCTTACGATCAGGGCTGAGCGTCAATCCGTCGAATGTAATACTGCCTTCGACGATTGGTGTCAGGCCTAAAATCGCACGGGCAAGTGTGCTTTTCCCGCTGCCAGATTCCCCAACGATTCCGATCGTCTCGCCAGCCCGAACTTCAAGATTCACGCCCTTTAACGCGCTCGTTGTCCGGGCCTTGAGGAATCCCCCAGCGACGGGATAACGAACGTGCAGATCATTGACCTGCAACAGCGGCGGCTCCCCCAACTGAGGAACGAGACGCAATGACGCTGTTTCAGGTAACGACGGATGGCTGGCTATGAGATTGCGTGTGTAGGGATCGCGGGGATTGCCGAGAACTTCGCTTTTCAGTCCCTGTTCCAGCACCCTCCCATTGCGCATCACCGCAATACGATCACAAGTCTGCGCGACCACTCCAAGATCATGAGTGATGAGAATAATAGAGAGCCCGCGTTGATCACGAATGTCCATCAAAAGCTGGAGTATCTGCGCTTGAATGGTGACATCGAGCGCAGTTGTCGGCTCATCAGCGATGAGAATTTCAGGGTCGCAGGAAAGAGCCACCGCAATCATCGCACGTTGACGCATCCCGCCTGAAAACTCATGCGGATAACTGCCATATTGGCGCGTCGGGTCTGTAAACCCGACCTGCGCCATGATTTCGATTGCTGCTGTGCGGGCTTTAATCTTATCCAGCCCCTTATGAAAGCGTATGCCTTCTGCGATCTGGTCGCCAACACTCATTACGGGATCAAGATGGCTGGTCGGATTCTGGAAAATCATACCAATCTTGCCACCACGCACCGCAAGCAATTCAGCTTCGCTCGCCTGTGCCAAATCCGTGCCGCCGAGCATGACCGAACCTGCGGTGATCTTTAAAATCGATGATGGCAAAAGCCTGACTATCGAGCGGCAAAGTAAACTTTTCCCCGATCCGCTTTCACCGACCAAGCCAAGAATTTCACCCTGGTTGAGCGTGAGAGAAACGTCATCGATCAAGCGCCTGGTTTCATCCGGCAAGTAAGCATCAACCTGAAGATTGCGGATCGAAAGAACTGACTTTGTCATTCATGCACTCCCAGCGCTTCACCCAGTCCATCGCCGAGCATGCTAAAACCAAAAGCCAGAAACACGATAGAGAGCCCCGGAAACAACGTGATCCACCAGGCAGTCGTTACAAACGGCTGGCCTTCGGCAACCATGACGCCCCATTCGGCAACCGGCGGCTGTACGCCGAGCCCGAGATAGCTGATTGCTGCACCATTCAGCAGCACAAGAACCGCATCCGACATTACGAAAACCAGCGAACCGGCAATCGCATTCGGCAGAAGATGGCGAAACATGATGCGAAAACGGCTGAACCCAAGGCTTTCCGCAGCAACGGCATAGTCTGTGGATTTCAAAACCAGTATCTGTGCCCGAACAAGGCGGGCGTATGAAACCCATCCAACCAGTGCCATGGCTATATAGAAACTCGTCAGGCCCGGCCCTAGAATGGCAATGATCGACAGCATCAGAACCAGAAATGGGAATGCCAGAATGATATCGATCAGACGCATGAAGATCGTATCAACGATGCCACCAAAAAAACCGGCAACCGTACCCACGACCGTTCCAATGGCAAAGGGGAATATAACGCCGAAGACTGCGATCTGAAGATCGATACGTGCACCCCAGATAACGCGTGAGAGAATATCCCGTCCGAAATTATCGGTCCCGAACGGATGCAACCATGACGGTGGCTGCAGACGAACGTCGGCATTTTGAACAACTGGATCAAAAGGCGCGATCAACGGTGCGCCAAAAGCCAGCAGTACAAAGAAAGCAAGAACACCGATTCCGATGGCAAGCGTGGTCCGCTGGCTCAGAAAGCGACGCCAGTTGATCAAGGTGATGGGGATAAGACGCGCATTCATAGCTTCACCCTTGGATCAAGGGCGACAGTGGCAATGTCGGCCATGAAATTGACCATAACCGTTGCGCACGCAAAGACCATGGCTACCCCCTGCACAACCATATAATCGCGGGAGAAGATCGCGCGCACAAGCAACTGCCCCATGCCCGGAAGCGCAAACACGCTCTCGACGACCACTGTGCTGCCGATCAGCCAGCCGATGTTGACGGCAAGCAAATTGACAGTCGGTACAAGAGAGTTGGGTAAAACGTGTCGCCAGAAAACAATGCTTTCAGGCATTCCGCGAGCTCTGGCAGCTGTCGCAACATCCGAATTGAGTGACTGGATCATCGCAGCGCGCAGGCTGCGCGCAAGTACAGTTGAAAGTGAAAGGGCTATCGTCAGACTCGGCAAAACCAGATGCGCCAGCTTCTCTTTAAACGTGTTGCCATAGCCTGATACCGGCAGCAGATCGAGCTTCACGCTAAAGAGGATAATCAGCATCAGAGCGAGCCAAAAAGGCGGAAAGCCGATCCCGAATGTCGACACCGTGCGTATCACATGATCGCTGAGTTTACCGTTACGCCGTGCAGCGATCGCCGCTAAAGGAACCGCGATCAGGATCGAAAGAATGACACTACAAATAACCAGCATCAAAGTGGGTTCGATGCGTGTCGCAATCAGCTTCAGGACGTCAATTTTATAGAGGATCGACTTGCCCATTTCGCCATTCGCGATGTTGCGCAGGAAATAGAGATATTGAAGCCACATGGGTTCATCGAGGCCATACTGCGCACGAATATTGGCAATGGCTGCGGGCGTCGCGCGCGTGCCTAGAAGCACACGTGCCGGATCACCCGGAATAAGCCGGACCAGTACAAATGTGATTACACTGATGCCGAACAGAACCGGCAGCAACTGAAAGGGGCGACGGAGTACAAACTGGAAGCGATGCATGAGCTGCGGAGTTTCTCCCTAATATTCTGATCTATCGAGAGGAACGATGTCGATTGAGAAAGCTGGTAAGGGCCGGGTAGTAATAAGTCGGGTTCTCGTAAAACGGCATATGGCTGGCATTTGGCACCACATGCAGTTCGGCATTTTTCAAGGCAAGCTTCATGCGCAGCGCGCAGGCAGGCGTCAGCTCATCATGCTCACCAACCGTGATCAGCACCGGAACCTCGATCTTGCCGAGATCAGGCAGACGGTTCCAGTCTTTCAAATTACCCGTATAGAGAAACTCATTCGGACCTTGCATCGTGCCGTATGGCCCCATGTTCCAATCATCGAGCGAACGCCTTACAGGTGCTGGCCAATCCGACAGGCGGCATACGTGGCGATAATTGAGGATCGTGATCGCCGCCGCATATTCCGGGTGATCGAGCGTTCCCTGCGCTTCATGCTTCTGCATCATCGCAACAGTTTCTGACCCCAGCGCACTGCGTAACCGCTCCAGTTCACTTACCAGATGCGGCATGTCCGCGACTGTATCTTCGAGAATAAGCGTCTTCAGATTTTGCGGATAAGTCAGTGCATAATCAATTCCAAGCCAACCGCCCCAGGAATGACCAACAAGATGCACCTTACCAAGACCAAGCGCCTGACGAACGGTTTCAGTTTCCTCGACATAGCGCGCGATTGTCCACAATGCAGGATCAATTGGCCGATCAGACGCACCCGTGCCAAGCTGATCGAAAGCCACCACGCGGTAGCCGTCGTCGACCAGACACGAATGCGCATCTCTTAAATAGTCGCACGGCAAACCGGGTCCGCCGTTGAGGCAGAACACCACCTCGTCTCCGGTTCCAAAACTATACGCCACCACCTTATGAGTGCCGACAGACACTTCATACCGGTTGTCCGGTTTCATCTCACGCCACATCTGTTCCCCGATCACCGCATCGACCCGTTTCCCGCGTCGAATTGTCGGCATCATTTTTCTTTTGATTTTGGACCGAATAACTAAACTACACCAGCTATAAGAAGTGATAGGATGCAATTGGGAGGTAGGTTTCGGAGACCGTGATGCGAGACGAGATTGAGACCTTCAGACAGAACTTTACTGCTCACCAAACGCTCGATGGGCGCATTGATGAGATATTTCAGGCTATGAAACCGCTTGGCTTCGAAGCCCTCATCTACGATTACACTCCATCCGCTTTCGACATGAATGGCGACATGATGGGACCGTCGCTGATGAAACTGCGCAATATCAGCGATGATATGCTCGAATTTTGGGCCGAAAAAGGCTATTTCCGCATTGATCCGGTTCAGCGCCTCGCGTGTAGGGCATCTGTACCATTTTTCTGGAATTATGATGAGCGGGCTGAATCGCTGCTGCAGGAATTCATGACGGAAGACACGGCACCCGTCGCAAACTATCTTCATGAGCGCGATATATCTGCAGGCGTCACCGTTCCCATTCATATGCCACATGGCGATTATGCGACCGTCACCGGTGTATTTTCTGGCCCACGATCCGATTTCAGACAGCGCGCTTTGCGCTATGTGGCCGATTTCAATCTGATGGCACAGATTTTCCATCAAAGCGCATATGAGCTTTTTGACGAACATACTCGCGGCATTGGCAAGGTGCACCTCACAGTTCGCGAACGCGAGTGTCTGCGCTATGCAGCTGAAGGCCTCTCAGCGAAAGAAATCTCCCGTATCATCGACAGATCCGTTCCGACAGTTGTGATGCATCTCAACGCTGCCGCCAAAAAACTGGGGGCAAAGAACCGAACTCAGGCCGTTGTTCGAGCGACACGTGCGCGACTGCTTGATGCCTGATTGCGGCCTGGCGGTCTGTTTCCGATATTTGCATCCCTAAGACACAGACGTCGATCATATGTCAGGTTCAATCCACTACAGCATAATTCCTTAAACTTGAATCAGTTTAAGGTAAAATTATGCTGTAAATATAAAGTGTTAGAGCGACATTTGTGCGCCCAAGAGGGCGCACGTCGCTCTAGACCTATAAGTTATGATAGCTGCCGCCGCCAAAAAAGCGGCGCTATGGTTCTCCAAAAACGCACAAATGGAGGACCAATTGGCTTCAATCAATCAGACGGAAGGCTTCGCCACTTTCCGCGATTATCAGACTTGGTACCGCATTACCGGCTCACTCGATTCAGAAAAACTCCCGCTCGTCGTCGCTCATGGCGGCCCCGGCTGCACGCATGATTATGTGGATGCCTTTAAGGACATCGCAGCACTCGATGGTCGTGCGGTCATTCATTACGACCAGCTCGGCAACGGCAACTCCACACGTCTTCCTGATAAGGGCCCCGATTTCTGGACCGTGAATTTGTTTCTGGAAGAACTGGGCAACCTTCTGAAACATCTCGGCATTCAGGATCGCTATGCCTATCTGGGACAATCGTGGGGTGGAATATTGGGCGCTGAACATGCCGTGCGAAAACCGGCTGGCCTCAAAGCACTGGTGATCGCCAACTCACCTGCCAACATGCGAACTTGGGTCGCGGAGGCCAACCGCTTACGGCTTGAACTCCCTTCCGAAGTACAACAAATTTTGTTGAAACACGAAGAAGAAGGCAGTCTGACCGATCCTGAATATATCGCCGCGTCGCGGGTATTTTACGATCGTCATGTCTGCCGCGTAAGCCCATGGCCAAAGGAAGTCGCGCGAACCTTCGCCATCATGGATGAAGACAATACCGTCTATCGCAACATGAATGGCCCGACCGAATTCCATGTGATTGGCACGATGAAGGACTGGACGATTGAAGACCGTCTCAACCGAATTCAAGCACCAACGCTTGTCATCTCCGGTCGTTATGACGAGGCTACCCCTATGGTGGTGAAACCTTACGTCGACAATGTCCCGGGTAGTGAATGGGTGCTTTTTGAGGAATCGAGCCACATGCCACATGTGGAAGAACGCGATCTTTGCATGAAGACAGTATCGACGTTTCTGAACAATTTTGAGACAGCTTGAGCTAAACAGGTCGCCAGACTAAACGTCTGGCGACCTGTTGCATATCTAGAATGAAGCCTTTTCCATTTCCGGCAACACGGTGAAGAGATCCCCTACGAGGCCGTAATCGGCAACCTGGAAGATCGGAGCTTCCTCGTCCTTGTTGATCGCAACAATCACGCGGCTGTCTTTCATGCCTGCAAGATGCTGGATCGCGCCCGAGATACCAACTGCGATGTAAAGATCAGGTGCAACCACCTTGCCGGTCTGGCCAACCTGCCAGTCGTTTGGTGCATAGCCCGCATCAACTGCCGCACGGCTGGCACCAACCGCAGCACCAAGCTTGTCAGCAACAGGCAGGATCACTTCCTGGAATTTTTCCGATGAACC